>JAYTRW010000134.1:0-5713 GCA_043745985.1 Methylotenera sp. | reverse complement strand
AAAGCGCATGACAGATTAAAACCGCGTTGGATTTATCTGCATTCAGTGTGCCGTAAGTTTCATATACAAGGTCGAACTGTGGCAACACAGCGCCACTTTTTAGCGTGAGCGGTTTGGCAAAATGTGCAGTTTGTGGGGCAACTATTCCAATAGAGTCAGAGTCTACAGAGTTGTTGCCAACAGAGTTATTTTCAGTCATTTTATGATTATACTATGTGTAAATTAAATACTGCTGTTAGTCGTACTGGATAGTGTGATTTTAACTTGAAGGAAGCTGGCTTGGAAAAACCAGCTTGCATAAAAAGGGCATGATGATGCAATTAAAAAATATCCAAACTTTTCATAATAAAACGCCGTACATCGCTGAAAATACTTACATACATGAATCCGCCACTATCATAGGTGAAGTGAGCATAGGCGAAAATAGTTCAGTTTGGCCTAACGCAGTAATACGCGGCGATGTGAATTTTATCCGCATTGGCAAAAACACCAATATCCAAGATTTAAGCATGCTGCATGTGAATCACAAATCTAGCGCTGATCCGCAAGGTTCGCCCTTAATCATTGGCGATAATGTCACGATAGGACATACGGTGATTTTGCATGGATGCACTATTGAAGACGCCTGCTTGATTGGCATGGGCAGTATCGTGATGGACAAAGCCGTAGTGCAAAAGCACGTATTGCTGGCCGCCGGTAGCCTCGTGCCAGAAGGTAAAGTGCTGGAAAGTGGCTACTTATATGTGGGTCGCCCCGCTAAGAAAATCCGCGCGCTAACGCAAGAAGAAATCTCAGGTTTAATGGCATCAGCCGATAATTATGTGCAACTGAAAAATCTATACTGATGTTTTTTTAGTTACGTTGTTAATCCCAATGAGTACTCACAATTAAAGGGTTTTTACCAACAGTGACACGGTCATTGTTACCTAAATCTTTAATCGTAACAATATTGACTAAGCCAGTTTCCGTCATTAGATCAGCCACTTGTTCCGCTTGATTATAACCATGCTCTAGCATCAGCCAGCCTTGCGGTTTCAGGTGAACTAGGCAGTTGTTCACAATTTGACGAATGTCATCCAAACCATCCACGCCAGAAGCCAGCGCGCTGATTGGTTCAAAGCGTAAGTCTCCTTGTTTTAAATGCGTATCATCTTGCTTGATGTAGGGCGGATTACTCAAAATAAGGTCAAATTTTTCAGTTGAAAATGCATCAAACCAATGACTTAAAACAAACTCTATGTTCGTAATATTTAAGTTTTGCGCATTTTTTTTTGCGATTTCTAAGGCTGCTTTTGAGGCATCTACCGCTGTTACAAAAGTTTGCGGACGACTTTTGGCAATAGCTAAGGCGATAGCACCAGTGCCTGTGCCAAGGTCGAGTATGGTAAAGCTCCCTCGCCCGCTGGCGGGAGAGGGCTGGGGGGAGGGTGGCGGCGTAACGTCACTAAATTCCGACTTGCGTCGGAATGACGGGTTAGAGATTTTTGCTAAAGCAGCCCCCACCAGCGCTTCAGTATCAGGCCTTGGAATCAACGTGTCGGGCGTGACCATTAAATCTAAGCCGTAAAATTCACGAACGCCTAAAATATAAGCAATCGGTTCGCCGCCTAATCTTCTTTTAAGTAATGTCTCAAACGCCGCTAGGCTATTGGCTGGTAGGGCATCGTCCGAATGCGCAATCAGCCATGCACGGTTAACGTTTAGCACGTGTTGTAAAAGCAGTTGAGCTTCAATCGCAGCTTCATCATTATTGAGTTGAGAGGCCGCTGAAACAAGCGTGGCTTTAATAGTTTGGGTATTTGTCATTGAGTACGATTATATCGCTTGGCGTTAAAAATTGTAGGGTGTGAAATTTGTTGCACACGGGGTTTTCCGATGTTTCCGCGTGGGCAAGATAAAACATTTTGCCCACCCTACCTAGGCTAACCTAGGTGAGCTCGACTTTCAATGTACTCAGCCTCATTGATGTAGCTATCAAAGCGATAGGCTGTTTCGATATGGATTTTTTGGTCTCGCAACACAACAAATTCGACTTCTCCTCCAATCCCGACTGGCTGATCGATGGTTAAGCTTTTATCAGCCAACTGTTGTTGCTTCATTAAATCAATGAACAGGCTTGGTATCGCAATGTTTTCAGGTAGCTCAAACTTAATCTCTGGATTGCTTCCTAAGCAATCGTATGGAAGTCGTTCAGATTGAAAATCTTTTGTAGATCTATACGCAAACCCGATATATTTGCGTTCGACTAAGGAGTAGCCAAAGTGATAAATCGTAGCGGTAAGGCCACTTAAACCACCATTGGCAGTTACAGATGCACGGAGAATCTTTGGAGCCTCTGCGTTAATGTGGTCAATCGCCGCTATTTGAAAGTTTATTAGAATATGCTGAAACCATCCATTGATAAGGCTTGCATGGCCAGTACCAGCGATAATTAAATTAGACTCCGGAAGAGACAAAAATTTACGCTGAAAAGACAGGGGCATCCTGTCATCGGCACCCACAACTAAGGTGTCCATAGCTAAGCATACCTGTTAGGGCTGAATCATGAACAAGAGCGCAGTCATTGGTTCATGACCTAACACAAAATAACCTCATTAATTATCCTCACCCAAACTCGCCAACAAATCAGCCTGATGTTCTGCCGATAACGCGCCAATCAATTCGTCCATATCACCTTCGGTAATTGCGTCAATTTTGTACAGTGTAAGGTTGATGCGATGGTCGGTAATGCGGCCTTGCGGGTAGTTGTAGGTACGGATGCGCTCTGAGCGGTCGCCTGAACCAATTAAGCTTTTACGCTCACTGGCGATTTTGCTATTTTGTTCATCCACTTGTTTGGCTTTAATGCGTGCAGCGAGTACGGCCATGGCTTGCGCTTTGTTGGCATGCTGACTGCGACCCTCTTGGCACTCCACCACAATGCCTGTAGGCGCGTGAGTAATGCGTACGGCGGAATCGGTTTTGTTAATGTGCTGACCACCCGCACCACTGGCGCGGTAGGTATCAATGCGAATATCGGCAGGGTTAATGACTACATCGCTAACTTCATCTGCTTCTGGCAATACGGCGACCGTGCAGGCGCTGGTGTGAATGCGGCCTTGTGTTTCGGTGTCTGGTACGCGTTGTACGCGATGCCCGCCTGACTCAAATTTGAGTTTGGAGTACGCGCCGTAGCCTTCAATTTTGACAATAATTTCTTTGTAGCCGCCCACTTCACTTTCGTTGGCAGACATGATGTCGACTTTCCACTTTTGTTTTTCTGCGTATCTTGAATACATTCTAAACAGGTCGCCACAAAATAAGCCAGACTCATCGCCGCCCGTACCTGCGCGAATTTCTAAAAATAGATTTTTATCGTCATTAGGGTCTTTTGGCAAAAGCAGCAATTGCAGTGCTTTTTCAACCTGCTCTGATTTTTCTTTTCCAGCTTCTATTTCTTCTTGAGCAAACTCTTTCATATCAGGGTCGCTCAACATTTTTTGTGCTTCGGCCATGTCGGCCTCAGCTTGCTCATACAGATGATACTGCTCAACAATCGGTGTGATTTCCGCATGCTCTTGAGTGAGTTTTCTGTAATTGTCCATATTGTTAGTCACGCCCTCAGAACTCATGAGGCGATTGATTTCTTCTAAACGCTCGCTCAATGTGGCGAGTTTTCTAATCATGCTAGGTTTCATAGGGTGATTCTTTGTAATATGTTTTTATGATGAGTTTCAATTTGGGGTATTTTAACCCTAAATACTCCAAACTCCGTCATTCTGAGTATGGTGAGAGTTTGCCAACTCTTAGCGAGAGCTTGAAGTTGTATTTAGCGTAGATGCGGACTAATTTTTAGTTAGATAGAGCTGTTTAATGACATCTTCCAGCTTTGCATGTTCGTCACCATGCGCTCGATTCAAAGCGTGACTTGGCGCGTGTAAGAATTTGTTGGTAAGCGCATTACTGAATGCCTCTAATACTTTTTCTGCGCTTTCACCTCTTTGAATGAGCTTGATTGCCTTTTCTAACTCCATTTGGCGAGTGGCTTCTGCTTGATCGCGCAATGCCTTAATGGTGGGCACGGCATCGCGCTTTTTCATCCACTGCATAAAATTTTCAACGCGGGCAGTCACAATCACTTCAGCATCCACAGCCGCTTCTTGACGGTTCGCCATGCCATCAGTCACCACTTGCGCTAGATCATCAACGGTATATAAGAATACGTCATCTAATTGTGCAACTTCTGCTTCAATGTCGCGCGGTACGGCTAAATCGACCATGAAAATTGGACGATGGCGACGGGCTTTAATCGCGCTTTCTACCATGCCTAAACCTACAATTGGCAATTGACTGGCAGTGCTGGTAATCACAATATCAAACTCGGCAAAGTGTTCTGGCAGGTCATTTAGCAAGATTGCTTGCGCTTTGACACCTTGCGAAGAAATTTTTTCTGCCAAAGCAGTACCGCGTTCTAGCGTTCGGTTGGCGACCATGATGCTTTTAGGCTTTTGTGCGGAAAAATGGTCGGCGCATAGCTCTATCATTTCACCTGCGCCTATAAACAATACTTTTTGCTGACTGATGTCGCCAAAAATACGTTGGGCTAGCTTGACTGCAGCAGCGGACATTGAAATGGAGTTTGCACCAATGTCTGTGTTGGTACGCACTTCTTTTGCGACCTCAAACGTGCGTTGAAATAACTTGTGCAATAAAGTGCCTAAGGTACCTGCATCTTGAGCGATTTTAACGGACTGCTTAAATTGCCCCAAAATCTGCGCTTCGCCTAACACCATGCTATCTAGGCCAGATGCGACTCTAAACGCATGTTTTACTGCTTCATCATTGGGTAGTGTATAAATGTAAGGCTGAATGCTGGAGCTATCTAACTTATGGTATTGCGATAGCCATTGCAGCGGTTTTTCAGGATTTTCTGCCCTGCAATAAAGTTCGGTACGGTTACATGTGGAAAGAATCGCCGCTTCAGTGGCGTCGTGTGAGGTGAGTTCGCGCAACGCACTGCCTAGATACTCGCTGTTAAAGGCGACATTTTCTCGAATCTGAACGGGTGCGGTCGTGTGGTTAACGCCGATAACATATAACTGCATAAGCGTAATTTTGATGTATTGGCTTATGTTAAGCAAGGCACATATCCAAAAAGTGTAAAATCGCGTTAAAATAACGACTTATTACTTAATTTTTTGGACTTTTGGATTTTCGCCATGGATAAAACTTTTAGAATTGCCCCTAGTATTCTTTCTGCAAACTTTGCTAAATTAGGTCAAGAAATTGAAGATGTGATTACATCAGGTACAGATTTAGTGCATTTTGATGTGATGGATAATCACTACGTGCCTAACTTGACGATTGGTCCTTTAGTTTGTGATGCGATTCGTGAAATTTCACAAAAAGCTGGCGCGTTGATTGATGTGCATTTAATGGTAAAGCCAGTGGATCGTATTATTCCTGACTTTGCTAAAGCTGGCGCGAACATCATTACGTTTCACCCAGAAGCTTCTGATCATATTGACCGTAGCCTTGCTATGGTGCGTGATTTAGGCTGTAAATCAGGTTTGGTGTTTAACCCAGCCACTTCATTAAGCTATTTAGACCACGTGATGGATAAAGTCGATATGATTTTATTGATGTCAGTGAACCCAGGCTTTGGCGGTCAAAAATTCATTCCAGAAACATTGGAAAAATTGAAATTGGCACGCGCTAGAATTGATGCTTACTA
>JAYTRW010000133.1:0-16806 GCA_043745985.1 Methylotenera sp. | reverse complement strand
CCCTAATTAAAGGGCAACCATTAAAACTTGTGATTCTAGGGGAGGGAATCACAAGGGCTCAAACGCTTACTCAAAACTGAAATTCTCTTTCAAGAATTATTTACTCAATTAGTTAGCCATTCATGGCTAACTAACAATTAATATTGCGTGACTTTAATTGGTAGTCGTAGCAGGTGGAGTTTGTGTTACTTTGGCTGCTGAAGCTAACTTGTAGCTGGTATATTCGTCTGTTGATACCATGCCATCATGATTAACGTCGGCGGCGTCGAACTGACTAGCCAATGCCTTATCTTTTACAGCTTCTTTTAAAGATACTTTTCCATCTTTATTTGCATCTAGTTTTTTAAAGTCTTCGTCTGCAGTTGTCTTTGCTGATAAGTCTGTTTCAGTTGTAGCGGCAATCTTGGCCTCTGCTACTTTACTATCAGTTTTAATAGAGTCTTTCAATGCAGCTGCATTATCAGCCATCGCTAAATTATTCAGTCCTGCCATCAACAATAAGGCTACGACACTTGCAGAAATAGGGCGGATGATAGAGTTTGGATTTAATTTCATTGATGTTGCTCCTAATACTAATTTAAAAGGGATTGCCCTATTACATTAGCGATTATCGTGCCAACTTTTATTTTTAAATGAAATCAATTACTTATGATTTTTGGTGAATTTTTATAGAAAATAATGTGTCGCCTATGCACGACATATAAGAGATTATTTGGGTAAGTGATTGAAATTAATTGGTTTTTTTTGTCGCTTTTGAACGACAGATTGCTTAATCGGAGGACTCGTCTTCGCTGGAGTTTTTGAATATACTGGCTTGAATATTGTGACGCTCTAATAATCTGTAAAATTCAGTACGGTTTCGTTGAGCAAGTCTTGCCGCTTGGGTAACGTTACCTCCTGTTGTTTTAAGTATATTAATCAAATAGTTAAACTCAAACTTCTGGCGCGCAACATCCAGTGGAACCACTGAGTTACTACCTTCTTGTAATGCTTTCTGTACCAAGTTTACTGGAATGACTTGGGTAGTCGCTAATACTACAGTTTGTTCTACAATATTTTGTAGCTGTCGCACATTCCCTGGCCAGGGCGCTGTGATCATTGTTTCTAGAGCATCTGGTGCAAAGCTATGTAATTTCTTTTTATATTTCTGACTAAAAACTTGCAGGAAATGATTCGCTAAGAGGCTTACATCTTCGCGACGATTAGCTAAGGATGGAATTTCTAAGCTAACAACATTGATGCGATAAAACAAATCCTCACGAAAGCGACCTTCCTTCATCTCATTGACTAAGTTGCGGTGCGTCGCTGAAATTAAGCGTAAATCTATGTCTATATTAGTCGTACTGCCTACAGGGCGTATCACGCGCTCTTGCAACGCGCGTAAGACTTTAACCTGCAAGGCTTGAGGCATGTCGCCAATTTCGTCCAAAAATAGCGTTCCGCCTTCGGCGCTTTGAAAAAGTCCAACATGGTTATTGATAGCACCAGTAAAGGCGCCTTTGCTGTGACCGAACAATTCTGATTCAAGTAGATTTTCAGGAATCGCGCCACAGTTAATTGCCACAAAAGGTTTCGCGCTTCGTGCGCTATAGCGATGAATTGCACGTGCCAGCAACTCTTTGCCAGAACCGCTTTCACCCTGAATAAACACGCTAGCATCCGTATTAGCAACGAGCTTGGCTTGGCCAAGCAAGCTTTCCATTGTTGAGCTACGAGTTAGAATATCTTCACGCCAACTATCATCTTCATTTGAGGTGGTATGAGTTTGCGTGCCATTCAAACGCAGTGCAGATGCGACTTGTTGCAATAGCGCTTGGCTATCAAAAGGCTTAGTTAAGAAACTAAATACACCGCGTTGCGTTGCATTAACTGCATCTGGTATAGAGCCATGCGCTGTTAACATGATAACGGGTAGGCTAGGGTGAGATTGTTGAATGGCATCTAGTAAAGCCATGCCATCCATTGCGGGCATGCGTAAGTCGCTAATCACCAAATCAGGTCGCTGTAGCATGATGGCCGACATGGCCTCAGAGCCGTTGTTTGCGGTGACTGTCGCGTAACCAGCAGCCTTCAAACGCATGCTAATGAGCTTGAGTATGTCTTTGTCATCGTCAACGATTAGAATGTTTGGAGTTTGCATAGTCTTGTAGTGTTTACGGTTTAATCACAGGCTTGCTAATCGCTTTGCTGTCACGATCACTAATCGTTTTTTCGATATTCTTTAAATCATTCAGTTTCTTATCTAAAGCATCATATTTTTGTTGCAAAGCCTCTAATCTCTGCTGACTTAAATCGAGCTTTTTCAAGTCATCTTTATTTTTTTGAGATTGCTTAATATCGTCTAATACATACTCATAAAACAAACTTGTTAATGCCGACTCTGTGGGGTTGAGGCTGTTCCCTTGTAGTAAGTCTTGTAGCAGGTTTTGAGCCTTTGCTGTGTCACGTATGCGACTGCTCGGTACTGAAAGCATAATAGCAAGCTTGATACGCTCTGTTAGATCAGATTTGTTTTCTACAAGCGCACGATTCGTTTCACTGAATGATTTTCTTTGCACATCCAAAGTGTCGTTTGAAAAACGGTCAATAAAAAGCAATAAACTATTCACGCGTTCTTGTTTGGACGCTAGCGTTTCTATTTTTTTAATCTCTAACGTTTTAGTCGCGTTAGGTTCTTTATCTGCGGGTTTATTCGTCACACTTGCGCATGCGCCTAGCGATAGTACTAAAACACTTAAACTAATGAATACTTTGATGCTCATTTAATCTCCAATTGAGGAATGCTAATAATAAAATGCGCGCCTTGATTTGACTCGGCAAGTTTGATGATACCCTGATGCGCATTCACTAAATCTTTTGCGATGGTGAGCCCTAAGCCACTGCTGCCGATCAAGCTTTTATGTAATGTGTTACCCCGATAAAACGGGTCGAATAGTTGCGCTGGATCAAGTTCGGCTAGGCCTGGGCCATTATCTTTGACATCAATCATCCAAGTATCTTTTTCAAATCTAGTCTGTATTGAAATTAAGCCTTGCTGCGGCGTGTACTTTACAGCGTTTGAAATAAGATTGTCCAAAATAATGGTCAATTTTTCTTCATCAGCGACAACAGTCTTAACATTGTAGTTAGTTTCAACTATCATCTCTTTATTTCTGATGCTAAGCGCATGGGCATGAATCACTTTATTAATGACTACAGACAAGTCTAATTTTTCTAGTGTTAACTTAGCTTCAATTGACTCCATGCGCGTGTAATTAAGTAAATTTTCTATCATTCTCTGCAAGCGGATGCTGTTTTCACGCAGAATCAAAGTAATCTCAGACTGTTGTGCTGACAGTGCTCCACCGATGCCGTCGTATAATAGTTCCGTGGCTTCTCTTATTGCGGTGAGAGGTGTTTTAAGTTCGTGCGATACGTGCCTTAAAAACTGCTGTTTTTGCTCGTTTACCTCTTTAAGTTCGGTTCGCAACCAATCTAAGCGCTGTCCGAGAAGGCGCAGGTCACCGGGTCCATCAATGGCAATGGATTTGTTATACTCTCCTTTACCTAGATGCCTAATGGCCGCATCCATGCGCCTAATAGGTTTGGCAAGTAAGTAAGTAATGGCACCAGCCACCAATAATGCAAGTGGGATAAGTACTAAGCTTTGCATAAACAGTTTTTTCTGGGTGTGTTGTACGGTGAGCGTCAGCTGGCTGGATGCAGCATCTATTGCCAAGTTGTTTTCCTGCACAATGGTTTCTACCAATTGCGTGATTTGACTAAAGCTATTTAAAAAATCTAAATCTGGCCCATTGATTGGCTTGTTGTTAAGAATGGCTTCATGCAATTGAGATGTTTTTGTGCCAAGTAATTGCAGATTTTTATGCTGAGATGAGCTATTGGCCAAAGCTTCAAGCTGAGATATGGCGTCATCAAACTTAATGTGAGCTTGATTGTAGTTGTTGAACAGCACATTATCTTGAAGCACAAAATACTGCTTACTACTACGTTCCATTAAGCTTAGTTGTTCTTGTAAGACACGTCCAGAACGCGTAGTGACCACAGCGTTTGAAATAGTAATTTGACTTTGCTTTGCTAGATTATCAAAAGCAATATTGGCATTCGCGAACACCCACAACAATGGCACAATTGCAAAAGCAAAGCCTACTAATAGCAGCTTTAAAAAAGAGCTTGGGTATTGAAATCGCATGCTTCTAGTCTAAAAGGTTTCCTTCAAAACATCTAGTATAATAGAGGCATGACTCAACTTTCTATCATCGTGGCTACCGCCAACAACCAAGTCATCGGTATTAATAATACCTTGCCATGGCACTTGCCAGAGGATTTAAAGCGCTTTCGCGCATTGACCACAGGGCATCACATCATCATGGGGCGCAAGACTTACGAATCGCTAGGGCGCTTGTTACCTGGGCGTACTACGGTAATTGTCACGCGTAATAAAAGTTACCAATTAGAAGGGGCATTAATTGCTCATTCATTAGAAGCTGCAGTCGCTTTATGCCAAAACGATGATGAGGTATTCTTGATTGGCGGTGCGGAGTTGTATCAAGATGGCTTAAAACTTGCGGATAAACTCTATATTACCGAGGTGAATTTAACAGTTGATGGAGATGCATTTTTCCCTGAATTTGATTTGAATTTATGGCAAGAAACCTCGCGTGAAGCGCATATTTCGTCGCAATATTTGCCGTTTAGTTATATTACTTATATCCGAAAATAAATAAGGCACAGTATAAATCTACTGTGCCTTATTTAACTCTACATTCTTAAGCTATATTTATTGACCTATATTACTGTTCTACGCAATCGACAAAGTAAGTCGCTTTACCATCTACAACCTGTTTTACTAAGCCATGATTGTCAGCTTCAAAACCTGGGAATTTTTCATTAAATTCACGCGCGAATTTGAGGTAGTTCACAATCACTTTGTTAAAGCGCTCACCTGGAATAAGTAGCGGAATACCAGGTGGATAAGGCGTTAACAACACGGCAGTAATGCGACCTTCTAAATCATCAATCGGCACTCTATCCATTTTGCGGTGTGCCATTTTTGCGAATGCGTCGGTTGGCTTCATTGCAGGTACCATGTCAGATAGGTACATTTCAGTAGTCAAGCGCGCGACATCATTTGCTCTATACACCGCATGAATTTGCTCGCATAAGTCGCGTAGACCAATTTTTTCATATCGTGGCTGTTTTTGTATGAACTCAGGTAATACTTTCCATAGTGGTTGGTTCTTGTCATAGTCATCTTTAAATTGCTGTAAAGAGGCAACCATGGTATTCCAGCGACCTTTGGTAATGCCAATGGTAAACATGATGAAGAATGAATAAAGACCAGTTTTTTCAACAATGACGCCATGTTCAGCCAAGTATTTGGTCACAATGGCTGCAGGAATGCCGAACTTATCTGAGAAGTTACCTTTGATATCCAGGCCTGGGGTAATGATAGTCGCTTTGATAGGGTCAAGCATATTGAAGCCTGGCGCAAGATTACCAAAGTCATGCCATGCATCGTTGGCTTTAAGCATCCAAGCATCACGCTCTTCCAAACCTTCTTCTGACAAATCATCAGGGCCCCAAACTTTAAACCACCAGTCAGTACCCCATTCTTCGTCGACCTTGCGCATTGCGCGACGGAAATCAAGCGCTTCCATCAAGCTTTCTTCTACTAATGCTGTGCCGCCTGGCGCTTCCATCATGGCGGCTGCCACATCGATACTTGCCACGATAGAATACTGTGGACTGGTGGATGTGTGCATCAAATAAGCTTCATTGAAAATGTCGCGGTCTAGTTTATTGTTCTCAGCATCTTGTACCAAAATTTGGCTTGCTTGGCTTAAGCCCGCGAGTAATTTATGCGTAGATTGCGTTGAAAACACCATGCTTTCTTTGCAACGTGGGCGACCTTCGCCGATTGCATGGTAGTCGCCATAAAAGTCGTGGAAAGTCGCATGTGGTAGCCAAGCTTCATCAAAATGCAGCGTATCGATTTTGCCATCTAACATGTCTTTAATTTCTTCCACGTTATACAGCACGCCGTCATAAGTAGATTGTGTAATGGTTAACACACGAGGTTTAGACGTTTTATCAATGATGAACGGATTGCGGTCGATTTTCTTTTGAATGTTTTCCCACTCAAATTCGCTTTTTGGAATCGGTCCGATAATGCCGAAGTGATTGCGTGTCGGCATTAAAAATACGGGAATCGCGCCCGTCATAATAATCGCGTGCAGTATAGATTTATGACAGTTACGATCTACCACCACAACGTCACCTGGCGCTACGGTAGAGTTCCACACCATTTTATTTGATGTTGATGTGCCATTAGTGACAAAGTACAGATGGTCGCAGTTGTAAATGCGTGCTGCATTGCGTTCAGAAGCCGCTACAGGGCCAGTGTGGTCAAGTAATTGACCTAGTTCATCTACTGCATTACAAACGTCTGCACGCAGCATATTCTCACCGAAGAACTGGTGAAACATTTGACCTACTGGAGACTTCAAAAATGCTACACCACCCGAATGGCCTGGGCAGTGCCAAGAGTAAGAGCCATCAGCTGCATACTCAGTCAGCGCTTTAAAGAACGGCGGAGGTAAGCTATCTAAATAAGCTTTAGCCTCACGTAGAATATAGCGAGCAACGAATTCAGGCGTATCTTCATACATGTGAATGAAGCCGTTTAATTCACGCAAAATTTCGTTTGGAATGTGGCGTGAAGTGCGTGTTTCACCATGCAAGAAAATAGGAATTTCTTCATTACGGTAGCGAATTTCGTCTACGAATTTACGTAAGTTATCGAGCGCATCACGATTTCCTTCAATGAATTCATTGTCATCAATCGACAGGATAAATGCTGACGCACGACTTTGTTGCTGTACAAAAGAGGTGAGGTCGCCATAACTGGTGACGCCAAGCACTTCAAAACCTTCAGTTTCGATGGCTTTGGCGAGCATACGTATACCTAAACCAGATGAGTTTTCTGAGCGAAAATCTTCGTCGATAATGACAACGGGGAAACGAAATTTCATTAAATAGAAATCCTTAATTAAATCTTACGGGTATTAAATACTACGAGTATTAAATCTTAGGTAAGGTCACGCCAACTTGACCTTGATATTTTCCGCCACGATCTTTATAGCTGGTTTCGCACACGTCATCTTCATCAGCTTCAAAAAACAATACTTGCGCACAGCCTTCATTTGCGTAGATTTTGGCTGGTAGCGGTGTGGTGTTGCTGAACTCTAGTGTGACATGACCTTCCCACTCTGGCTCAAATGGTGTTACGTTAACGATAATGCCACAACGAGCATAAGTCGATTTACCCAAGCAAATCGTGAGTACATTACGCGGAATACGGAAGTATTCAACGGTACGTGCCAACGCAAATGAATTTGGTGGAATGATGCAGTAATCGGCATTCACTTCAACAAATGAATTTGGGTCAAAGTTTTTTGGGTCAACAATGGTGCTGTTGATATTAGTGAACAGCTTAAACTCTTTGCTGCAACGAATATCATAACCATAGCTTGATGTGCCATATGACACCATGCGCTCGCCATTGGCATTCTGTTTGACTTGATTTGGCTCGAACGGCTCTATCATGCCATGTTGCTCTGCCATGCGGCGTATCCATTTGTCTGATTTAATGCTCATGTATTAACCTATTCATAGACTAAAATAAAATGCCCATGCATTATAAAGTGCATGGGCATTTTGTGTGTTTTTTTTCAAAAATTATTAGTGGTTATCGCCACCTAATTCAATGCTATAGCGCCAAAATTGATCTTTTGTTTCAAAAATCACGCTAGACTCTTCAGTATCGCGATTGCCAGCGGTGTATTGGTGTAATGGCGTATTGTCTGCAGCCCAAGCTTTAACAATTGGGTCAACCAAACGCCACTGCGCCTCTACTTCGCTAATATGTAGATATTGTGACGGGTCGCCTTCCATTAGATTCAGCATCAACGTCTCGTATGAGTCAATAGTTTCATCTTCTTTTTGGCGTTGAGGTGCGTCTATGCTTAAAGTGCGTGTGGCAATATCTAAACCAGGAATTTTTGATTCGATTTCTAGCTTTATACATTCACGCGGCTGAATATTGATAGTTAGCCAGTTTTGGTGTTGACCATCGACTAATTGAATCGGTGATTTTTTGAAGCGAATAGAAATCGCCGTGTTTCCTTCATGCATGCGTTTAGCTGTGCGCACATAGAACGGCACACCTTGCCAGCGTGGGTTATCAATAAAAAATTTAACTGCGGCATAGGTTTCAGTAATACTGGAATTTACGCCATCACGTTTAAGTTCTTCTAAATAGCCTGGCACGTCTTCACCGTGACCGTCGGCAGCACACGCGCGCCCAGCTTTATATTGTGCACGGAATGCTTGTTTATTGAGATTGTTTACATCTACTGGGCGAATCGATTGAAGTAGCTTAACTTTTTCTGCGCGAATACTTTCTGGCTGCAAGTCTTTTGGTTTCTCCATTGCAGTGAGTGCTAATGTTTGTAATAGATGGCTTTGCATCATATCGCGCAATGCACCAGTGGCATCGTAAAAGGTAGTGCGCTCGCCAACGCCTAAAGTTTCGTTATTGGTGATTTGTACGTGGTCAATGTGCTCTTTATTCCATAATGGTTCAAATATCGCATTGGCAAAACGCGTAAGCATAATGCCTTGCACCGCTGATTTGCCTAGATAATGGTCAATGCGATAAATTTGAGTTTCTTTTAAGTGCTTGGTGAGTCTGGCTTGTAAATCTTGTGCACTTGGCAAGTTAGTGCCAAATGGCTTCTCAATCAACACACGACGCCAGTATTGGCTCTCATCAAGCAAGCCTACTTCTGAAAGTTGCTCAACAACTGGTGCAAAGTCAGTAGGGCGTACAGACAGAAAGTACGCGAAATTTTGTGGGAATATTTTAGCGTCACTTAATGTGTCGCTCATTTTTTTGTAAGCATCAGGGTCATCAGATGCATTCGCAAAGTAATGATTACGGGCGATAAAGCGTTCAAACACTTGTTGATCGTAACCATTTTTGAATTTGGCATCTAACATGCCTTTAATGTCTGCTAGCCAATCGTCGCGTGATACTTCGCTACGGCCTACGGAAAGGATAGCCATGTGTTCTGGCAGGCGACCAGCAGCATCTAAGCGGAACAGGCCAGGCATTAATTTGACTCGTGATAGGTTGCCGCTAGCGCCAAACAATACCAGCGTACAAGGATCTATTTTTTTAACCATGATGTGAGAAAAACCTTAAATTGGATTTTAAAAAAGTGTGTAATTTAATGATATGAATAAGTAAAACTGATTATTTCTAATGGCGCGCTTCAGTTGAGC
This sequence comes from Methylotenera sp., assembly GCA_043745985.1. Lineage (GTDB taxonomy): Bacteria > Pseudomonadota > Gammaproteobacteria > Burkholderiales > Methylophilaceae > Methylotenera. Next base: position 7,458 of record JAYTRW010000133.1, on the reverse strand, counting down.
CATCTGACTCCATATCCAAATCACCCCAGCCTAAGCGGCGATTGAACAGTTCAAGCAATAAATCCAAGCTTAAGCGTGACAGCGCAGGGTCATAACGATGACCTTCATCACGCATGAATGCATGTTGACCATTAAACTCATGCCAAGTGTAGCGTGTACCAACCTCATCAAGGCGCGCTTTCACCATATTACGGCCTTCTAACGGCACGTGAGGGTCTTGGCGCCCCCAAATATGTAGCAACTCACCTTTAATTTCACCTGCACGCTCTAATGAATTATCATTTTTGCCTAATCCTAAGGATTTTTTGTGTATGTCTGTCGCGTAAAAACATACCGCAGCCCGCACTTCTGGATTCATTGCAGCTCGAAAAGCAAGGTGTCCGCCTATGCAGATACCCATCACACCTAAACGGCCTGTACAGTCACTACGTGATTTAAGATAATCTAATACAGTTTTAGCGTCACTATCGTAAGCATCTACAGGTTTGCTGGTTTTTAGTTCATTGCCACGTGTCGTGCCAGCCTCATCGTAAGCGAGCACAGTACCTAGGGGTTCAAATTCATGATAAATTTCCGGGCATGCAACAATAAAACCGTGACCAGCTAGCATGGCTGCTGTTCGGCGAATCGGTGCAGTAACTTGAAATATTTCAGAAAACATCAAAACAGCAGGGTATTTACCTGGCGCTGCAGGGCGAAATATATGTGCGCGCATTTCACCTGTCGGTGTACTAAGGTCAACAACTTCACTGTCTTTAATTAACATTGTGTGTTCCGAATAGAAGCTATTTACAATAGCCATATATGATAAAGCAAGCAGGCAAATTCATACAGTGATTTGATAGAAAAAGTATAAAGAGCATGACAATTTTCTAGATTTCGTGTCCAATTCGGTCTGATAAATTTTTGATATTGAAATGAGCAATAATGCAGGAAAAAAATACTAGTAGATGGCAATCCTTTGAGAGTATAGAGTCGCTAAGGCATGGTGTTTGTGACGCTATTGTAAAGAGCGCGAATGAAGCCATTGCTAAGCGTGGCAAGTTTTCAATCGTCCTCGCTGGCGGAAACACACCTAAAGCAATCTACGGAGTGTTACGTGATCTACCTATGGATTGGTCAAAATGGCATATTTATCATGGCGATGAGCGTTGTTTGCCTATTGATCATGAGGATCGAAACAGCTTGATGGCAAATCAGGTTTGGCTTGCTCACGTTGATATTCCAGCACAACAAGTTCACGATATACCTGCCGAGCTGGGCGCCATTGAAGGTGCAAAAGCCTATGCTGAAACTCTTGCGGGCACGCCAGCTTTTGATATGGTGTTATTAGGTTTGGGTGAGGATGGTCATACTGCTTCTCTATTTCCAAATCATGTGGTGGATAACAGTGCAGATGCAGTGCCAGTATTTAATTCGCCAAAACCCCCAGCTGAGCGCGTCAGTGTTAGCCAAAGTCGCTTGAATAATACGCATGCAGTGATTTTCATGGTGACGGGCGCTGGTAAGCAAGAGGCGGTGGATAACTGGCGTAAAGGCGTAAAGATTCCAGCGACTTTAATTTCGCCAGCGAATGGGGTTGATGTTTATTGCTATGAAGTAAAAGTGCAATAATATACAAACTATTTGTACAAAAATAGGTGGATTGTGATTTTTATCTTCTTATAACGTAAGTATGGCTTTAAATAAGGGTTTATGTAACATTTCGTAACATTTTTTTAGTTTTTATTTTTAACTTCCCATTAGAAAATTCTTGATAACTAGTGCAAATTTATGGTAATTTTCGTGTTAATGGCATAAATGAATATAGAAAGTTTGAATATATTCAATAAAAATAAGTCAAGCATCGTTTGTATCATTTAGTATCGGGTTTATTTAAGTTAATTCTTTAACAAAAATTACTTTGAATATCTAAAGATATAGACACATTAGGGGTTTTATCTTAAATATATGGAGTAACCCCATGGGAATTAAATTTCTTACTTTCTGCTCAACTTTGTTCGTGGCTTTTAGCCTACCCGCAGTTGCCGAAGCAAATCAAACTCAAGCTGCCGATATGGCTTACGTTCCTAGCGATATATTCTCTGGGGCGAAAACTTTCATTCCTTTTGCTGATTATTACGCCAATCCAATAACGTCGGATGGTGGTTTGAATGTTAACAATGCACTTACTTTGCTTGGCTATACAAAAAACTGGTCGCTTGAAGCTGATTATCTTAGTGATTCTCTTCACAATGACGATTCACAGGATACTCTTACTACCAAGCTCGGTTATAGGCGAAGTCATGAAGCATTTTTGAGTGCCATTTCTAGAGTATCTCCAAATCGTACAGATAACTTTGTTAATTATGCGGTATCGTCTATCAGCCGAAACATTGAAGTTGGTCCTGAACCAGAAACCTATAGCATGATGTTTGCGGGACTAATATTGATGGCATTTGTTGCGCGTAGACGTACGAATTAATTTAGGCTGAGTGACGCTGCTTTGAGTGAAAGTGCTAGAAGTAGCCTTTAGCATAGTTGTTGATAACCGCTAGCGGTTCGCGCAGCGCGCCCTTGAATGCCATGCCCCAGCTAACCCAACATTGACTTGGTGTTGCGGCGTAACCCACATTAATTTTCCGCCCCAAGTGGCCTGCTTCTACTAGCTTCTTTACGCGCCACATATGGTATGGTTCAGAGGCAATGATAATGTTTTTGATGCCAGCAGCCTCTAAAATAGGGCGGGAAAACGTCAGGTTTTCTAATGTTGAACTAGAGCGTGATTCAAGTAATATTTCCCCTTGAAAACCTTTGTTTCTGGCGTGAGCCTGCATCGTCAGAGCCTCTATGCGATTATCTTCGTAGTCCAAGCCACCAGACATTAACAATGTGCTTGCTAAACCTTGTTGAGCCAACAACAGCCCTTCATCTACGCGACCAGTGAGGCATGGGTTAGGTATCCCGTGTAAATAGGCACGATTGCCTAAAATAAGTGCTGCATCAGCTTTTTGTGTAGGTGGATTGTTGATGAGTTGCTTGGCATAGCTGCCAATGGTGATAAAGATGCTTAGATAAACTAATGTTCCAGCAATGGCGAAAATGTAGAACAATCTGCGCAGCCAACTAGGCAAATAAATTAGATGCTGTAGCTGAACCAAACCAGTCAAAATATTCTCTAGAAATTTTGATAGTCTGGACATCGCTGCAAGTTACTTGTTAAGTCTTAATCCGCCTAATAGTGCTGCGACAGGTGCTTTATTACCAAGAATAGGTTTGGAGCTAACGTTAGCATTAATGGGTGCGGTTGAAGCTTCGTAAGGCCTATCAAACCAAGGGTCGCTGCTTTTCTTTTTAGGCAGTATATGTTTAGTAGCACTTGCATCTTGCGCATTATTTGATTTGTAACTGGATTCTTTACTATTTGTTGAGCGTGCTTTACTGCTTGGTCTTTCAAGCGCAACGGTCTCTTTTGGAATTTGGCGTTTAATGAGTTTTTCGATTTCAACGATGTATTTATCTTCTTCTGGGCTTACAAAAGAAATGGCAATACCTAAAGCACCAGCGCGGCCTGTACGACCGATACGGTGTACATAATCTTCTGGTGCGCTTGGAATTTCATAGTTAATGACCATTGGTAATTCGCTGATGTCTAAACCACGAGCGGCAACGTCTGTCGCAACTAACGCAGTGATTGTTCCAGCTTTAAATGCGTCTAACGCTTTAATACGCTCTTGTTGGGTTTTGTCACCATGAATTGCATCAGCGGCAATGCCTTCACGCACTAAGCTACGGCTTAAGCGGCTGGCGGTAATTTTGGTTTTGGTGAATATAATTACCTGACTTGCATTGGCGGCTTTTAATAATTGTATTAAAAGTGTTTCTTTATCACTTTGTGCGACTTCGTAGACTTTTTGTGTCACGTTATCATTGGTCGCATTGCTACGCGCGACTTCAATCAGCTGCGGTTTCGTTAAAAACTCATCGGCTAACTTTTTAATGTCATTTGAAAATGTGGCTGAAAACATTAAATTCTGACGCTGCTTAGGTAGCAACGCCAAAATTCTTTTTAAATCAGGCATAAAGCCCATGTCTAACATTCTGTCGGCTTCATCAAGTACTAATATCTGTACCTGATTCAGCTGAATAGTTTTTTGCTCAATATGATCCAACAAACGGCCAGGCGTGGCGACCAAAACTTCTACACCCGTTTTAAGATGCGGTGTTTGGGTTTTGATGTCAACACCGCCATAAACTACAAGAGAGCGTAGGGGCGTATGTTTAGCATAGGCCTTTACACTTTCCTCTACCTGAATTGCCAGTTCACGCGTTGGCGTTAAAATCAACGCGCGGACTGGGTGTTTTGCAGGTGAAGCACTTGAGCTTGCCAGTGGCAGTAATTTTTGTAACAAAGGTAGCGCAAACGCTGCAGTTTTACCTGTACCAGTTTGTGCGCCCGCCATTAAGTCGCCCCCCGCCAAAGCCACAGGTATTGCCTGTGCTTGAATTGGAGTAGGTTTGGTGTAACCAGACTCGGTTAGCGCTTTAAGTAATTCTGGCGCTAAACCTAAATCTGTAAATGCGAGATTGTCTAAAATTACTGTTTCTGTCATTGGTTGGGTACTGTTCAATTAAAGTTTACGTCAAATAACTTAAGCGAAGCTACGTGGGCGACGTGGAGCACCGCTACCACCAGCATTCGCGTTGCCGAAGCTACGTGAATCGCTGTTTGGGCGAGCAGAAGGGCGACTGTCACGTGAAGGAGCGCTAGAACGGTCACCACGAGGTGCCTCATTGCGGCCTTCATAACGAGCGCCTAGTACACGGTTGTCGCCACGATTTGCATCAGGACGGTTACCACGGCTATCACGGTTGCCTTCGCTACGTGGGGCACTTGCGCCATCACGCGAGAAAGGTTTTTTGCCGAAAGCTACGCTGTCGCCAAAGCTGCGGTTAGGTGCGCCTGCATTTGCACGGTCACCAAAGCTGCGGTCGACGCTTGGACGCTCAGAGCGGCTACGATCGCCACTTGAATTACGATCACCAAAGCTACGTGGACGGTCGCCAGAAGGTCTTTCTGAGTGGTTGAATTCAGGTCTAGCTGAGTTACCATTAGTTTCACGCGGCGCTGAATCACGATTACCACGATTTTCATCACGGCTGCTGCTGTCACGGCTAAAGCTTGGACGGTCGCCACGAGGCTCACTATTGCGGTTGTTAAAGCCGCCACGGTCATTACCACCGCGGTCATCACGTGGTTTAAAGCCACCGCGACCACCTGGTTTATGTGCATCACGGCGAATATCGCCACGATCACCACGACCATTACTCGGACCATCCATTTTCATTGCACGTTTTGGCTCAAAACCTTCAACTACACCTGGCTCCATACGGTTGCCAGTGAATTGCTCAATTTTACGTAAGATATGACGATCCATATTTGACGCGAAAGAAATTGCAATACCAGTTTTACCAGCACGGCCAGTACGACCAATACGGTGTACATAATCTTCAGCAAATTTTGGTAAGTCATAGTTAATCACGTGGCTGATACCATTAATATCAATACCGCGGGCAGCAACATCAGTTGCCACTAATACTTTTACATCGCCTTGACGTAATTTAGTCAATGTGCGGTTACGCGCACCTTGAGTCATGTCGCCATGTAAAGCCGCTGTTTTGTGACCAGCAGCGTATAAATCTTCAGCTAACACATCGCAATGGCGTTTAGTGCTAGTGAAAATAATCACTTGGTTGACTTCAGGAGCAATCAATAAATGCTCAAGTAATTTGTTTTTATGGGTCATGTCATCAACATAGTGCAAACGTTGCTCAATGTTGGCATGTTTTTCTTTTTGACCAGCTACTTGGATTGTTTTTGGATTTTTAAGAATTTGTTTCGCTACACGTGCAATGTCACCATCTAAGGTTGCAGAGAACAATAATGTTTGGCGCTCAGCAGATAGTTGCTCACAAATACGCTCAACATCTGGCAAGAAGCCCATATCTAACATACGGTCAGCTTCATCTAATATCAACATTTGCAAACGAGATAAATCGATACGACCACGTTCCATATGGTCAAGTAAACGACCAGGCGTTGCTACTAGAATATCTAATGGTTGTGATAGTAATTTGTTTTGTAATGGGTAAGGCATGCCACCTACGATACTCACTGTACGTGCGCGGATGAATTTACCGTATTTACGTGCAGCTTCGTTTACTTGTGTTGCAAGTTCACGTGTAGGTACTAATACCAAAATGCGCGGACCACGGCTTTTTAGTTCGTGTGGAGTGGCTAATAAATTTAGCGCTGGCAACATAAATGCTGCAGTTTTACCTGTACCAGTTTGGGCAGAAGCCATCAAATCATGGCCCGCAGTCACAACAGGAATTGCTTGTGATTGGATAGCGGTTGGTGTGGTGTAGCCAGATTCTTCAATTGCACGAAGTAAGGCGTTATCAAGATTTAGTGATTCAAAAGACAAAGTAGTCCCTTTCAAAAGCTGTTTCATAAAAACAATAAAAAGGGCGCTAAGTAAAAACGGGCATATCATTTAAGCACATGCAGTTAGTTGAGCATATGTTCAAGAGCAATATAAACGCAGAGAATATTTGGTTTAATTAAATTAATCACTTTAAAGCCGCATGAACGACATTTTGTTTTAACTTAATATTAAACAAACTAATATAATCTTTACCAGCGCACGGGCACAGCCGCTAACCAGTAAAAATTAAATTTAAACTTGCAAATTTAACTTTTTGAATAGTTGCTTCAATATTTCACGAGCAACAGAAGGGTCAGGGCAATGATTCAAGCATTACAAATTGCCGTAATGCGAATGAAGCGCGCAGTATAACCAATTAAAACAGAATGTCAAATAATAATTGCATTGGTGAAAGGAAATAGGCGTTTATTGTGTTAAAATCGCCGCCTTTCAATAGAACTGGTAGCAATTCATGTCTCGTAATTTAAGAAATATCGCAATTATCGCCCACGTTGACCATGGTAAAACGACTATGGTTGATAAACTTTTACATCAAGCAGGTACGTTTACAGGACACCAAGTAGTGTCTGAACGTGTTATGGATAGTGGCGATATTGAAAAAGAACGCGGCATTACCATCTTGGCTAAAAATACTGCCTTGAACTATGAAGGTACGCATATTAACGTGGTGGATACCCCAGGCCATGCTGACTTTGGTGGTGAAGTTGAGCGCGTATTAGGCATGGTGGATGGTGTTGTTCTATTAGTGGATGCCGTTGAAGGCCCAATGCCTCAAACACGTTTCGTGACGAAAAAAGCGTTAGCGCTTGGTTTAAAACCAATCGTTGTAATTAATAAGGTAGACCGTCCAGGTGCGCGTACTGATTGGGTTGTGAACCAAACTTTTGATTTGTTCGCTAACTTAGGTGCCACTGATGAGCAGTTGGATTTCCCAGTGGTTTACGCATCTGCAATCAATGGTTATGCCATG
>JAYTRW010000132.1:0-1764 GCA_043745985.1 Methylotenera sp. | reverse complement strand
CTGTCTAATTTGAATTGAAGGCATAGTTAAATTGGCGCATAAGCTCCATTCCCTTTTTATTCAAATGCTGTCAGGTTTTGCTCCGCATCGGTTGCGGTTGTATAGCAGTCATCTTTTACTCCTGCTTTTCTGTTCTTGTGTTGGCATTATTATATGTCTAGCAGAACGGTTGATTACCACTTATGGTGTAGTGACTGTGGATCTTTTTCTGTTTTATCATGACTATGTGTGTGTCAAAAATTTCTAAGCAAGTAGCTATATGTACATGTAACATAAGCATACTTTTACACTAGGTCTCCAACGTTAGTATTAATTGGATTTATATGAAAAAAATCATCAAAACTGAATCAGAGTGGCAAAATCAGTTGACCCCACTTCAATATGAAGTTACACGTCATGCGGCGACTGAGCGACCTTTTACTGGTAAATACGCAGACCATAACGAAGCTGGCATTTATACATGCGTATGTTGTAATACGCCGCTTTTTGAGTCTGATACCAAGTTCGATGCGGGTTGTGGTTGGCCTAGTTACTTTAAGGCGCTTAACCCTGCAAATGTGCGTGAGCTAAAAGACAGCACACATGGAATGATACGCACAGAAGTCATTTGCAATGTCTGCGATGCGCATCTTGGACATGTATTTAATGATGGCCCGCCACCCACAGGTTTACGCTATTGCATTAACTCTGCATCGTTGAGTTTTGAAGCTAAATAGGCTGTATGTTAAAGATTTTAGCTAGTGAGTATTTGAACTTTTGAAGCGCAAAGCGCACTAAGCCTGTATAAAAAATAGCGGCTTAATAAGCTTGCGGTTTACTAAGTTGGCTGCATACTCAGTTCAAATTAAGCTAAACTTCTCTTCAAACAATCACTTTAATAATAAACATGACCCAACCCTTATTTTCAAGAACGCCAGTATTGAATGGCAGTTATGTCGCAGCTACGCGCAAAGAATTTCTGGAGTATTTTCTTTCTACGTTCAATCGCTATGAGCAACTATTTGAAACCTTAGTTAATGAAGATTCTTACCAAACTAAGTCCATCGCGTTACGTCACCCGCTGATTTTTTATTTTGGACACACCGCGACCTTTTACCTGAATAAATTGTTGTTAGCTGGTTTGTTGAAGGAGCGCGTAAATCCAAAGCTTGAAGCAATGTTCGCAGTAGGCGTGGATGAAATGAGTTGGGATGACTTGAACGATGCCAACTATGATTGGCCAACTTCTGCGGAGGTTAAGCATTATCGTCATCAAGTGCGTGATGCAGTGGAAGCGCTTATTCAAACCGCGCCGCTTACTTTGCCCATTGATTGGAATCATCCGTGGTGGGTCATTATCATGGGTATTGAGCATGAGCGAATTCATCTGGAAACCTCGTCAGTATTGATTCGTCAACAAGCGCTTGAATTAGTGCAGCCACACGCGGCTTGGCAAGCTTGCACTCGCTCGGGTGAGGCTCCGCAAAACGATTTGGTTTCAATTCCTGCAGGTAAAGTATCTCTAGATAAAAAAGAGAATGCCGCTGAATATGGCTGGGATAACGAGTATGGCTTGCATGAGGCGGATGTTGCAGAGTTTCAAGCAAGTCGGTATTTAGTAAGCAATGCTGAGTTTTTAGAGTTTGTCACGTCGGGTGGCTATGCACAAGACAAACTTTGGGCTGAAGAGGGCTTAAAGTGGAGGCACTATACGGTAGCAACTCATCCAACCTTCTGGATTCGCAAAGGCGAAGCATGGTGGTTGCGTTTGATGACCGAAGAAGT
>JAYTRW010000131.1:0-1768 GCA_043745985.1 Methylotenera sp. | reverse complement strand
ATCGTATTAGCCACAATCTTTGTTACATTTCCATTTGTTGCGCGTGAGTTGATACCATTAATGCAGGCACAAGGTAAAGATGAAGAAGAAGCGGGTCTTGTTTTAGGGGCATCTGGTTGGCAAATTCTTTGGCGCATCACATTCCCTAATATCAAATGGGGCTTGCTATATGGAGTCATATTAACCAATGCACGTGCTATGGGTGAGTTCGGTGCAGTTTCTGCTGTGTCTGGGCACATTATTGGTATGACCAACACCCTACCTTTACATGTAGAGATTCTTTACGCTGACCATCAATTAGCTGCGGCCTTTGCGGTGGCCTCATTACTGGCGTTACTTGCGATTGTCACACTGATACTCAAAACCTTTATCGAATGGCGTGTGGCACAAAACGCAATCCACAATGAAAGCATCTAAATATTTAAACTTAAATAACAAATATTGAATCAATTGGAATGAATCTATGAGTATCGAAATACGTAACATCAAAAAAAACTTTGGCAGCTTTAGCGCCCTGAATGATATTAGCCTGGATGTACCTAGCGGTGAGCTAGTCGCATTGCTCGGGCCTTCAGGTTGCGGCAAAACCACACTGTTAAGAATCATTGCAGGACTTGAAACACCAGACTCTGGTAGCATTCATTTTTACGGTGAAGATGCCACTGCAAGGCAAGTGCGTGAACGTCAAGTTGGGTTTGTATTTCAGCACTACGCCTTGTTTCGCCATATGACTGTATTTGAGAATGTGGCTTTTGGCTTACGCGTTCGACCTAAAGAAACACGTCCATCTGATGTTGAAATTAAAAGACGCGTGCATGAGTTACTTGAACTTGTGCAGCTAGACTGGTTGTCAGATCGCTATCCTCCACAATTATCTGGTGGACAGCGACAACGTATCGCTTTAGCACGCGCCTTAGCCGTTGAGCCTAAGGTTTTATTACTCGATGAACCGTTCGGTGCTTTGGACGCAAAAGTGCGTAAAGAACTTCGTCGCTGGTTACGTCGCTTGCATGACGAGCTTCACATTACCAGTATCTTTGTGACACATGACCAAGATGAAGCCTTAGAGGTATCTGACCGTGTCGTGGTGATTAACAAAGGTAATATCGAACAAATAGGTTCGCCACAAGAGGTATACAACCATCCTGCCACACCGTTTGTATATCAATTCTTAGGTAATGTGAACCAATTCAATAGCCACGTGCATCTAGGCGAGGTGAAAATTGGCGACATTCACGTTAAGGTTGATGCGCATGAAGGTACACTGAACAGTACTGCAATCGCTTATGTACGCCCGCATGACATTGAAGTTCATAAAGAGCGTAATGGCACTGCTCCAAGCTTCGAAGCTACCGTTAGCTATATCCATGCGATTGGCCCATTGGTTAGGTTAGAGCTACAACCAACAGATCAATCAGAGTTAGTTGAAGCTGAGCTAACACAAGAGCGTTTTCGTGCACTCAATATCATTCAAGGTGAGAACGTATTTGTATACCCAAGAAATGTAAGGGTATTCTTAGATGAGGGCAGTGGCATAAAACTTACTCAGGGCTAATTTTCTCTCTACCCCCCGCCCTCTGTGAGAGGGCATTATTTTTGTCCTGAATAGAGTCAAGCTAGATGGACTCTAAAGTATCCGAATGCATTCGTAGCGATTTATTTTAGCGTGCCGCAAGGCAAAAAGCCCTCATACGAGGGCTTTAGCTTGACTCCGTTAAAGGAGTCTAAATAAATAGCTTGGCAGTGACCTACTTTCGCATGCAAAAAG
>JAYTRW010000130.1:0-1774 GCA_043745985.1 Methylotenera sp. | reverse complement strand
CGCGCTTTTCGCCGATTTCAGCACGTTCAGCCACAAAACGTAGCCTGTCAAAATTCATATTGGCGCCAGAAGCAATACCGATTAAGGTTTTACCATGCAGGTTTTCGCGCTTTGCATAAGCTTTTAGCCCAGCCACGGCTAATGCTCCCGCAGGCTCTAGAATGCTGCGGGTATCTTCAAACACGTCTTTAATCGCAGCGCAAATTGCGTCGTTATCTACTACAATCATTTCGTCTACAAATTGTTGAGCGAGCGCAAAGGTATGCTCACCTACTTGTTTAACGGCGGCTCCGTCGGCAAACAAGCCGACTTGCTCTAGCATGACGCGTTCACCTTTTTTAAGTGATTCGGTCATTGCTTCAGCATCTTTTGCTTCTACGCCTATCACTTTAATTTCTGGGCGCAACGCTTTCACATAAGCTGCCACGCCAGCCAGTAAGCCACCGCCACCCACGCAACAGAATATCGCCTCTATTGGTTGTGGGTTTTTTTCTAAAATTTCTAGCGCAATCGTACCTTGTCCCGCGATGACATCAGGGTCGTCGTAAGGGTGCACAAAGGTTAGATTTTCAGCTTTTTCTAGTTCGAGTGCTTTTACGTATGAGTCTGAATAGCTGTCGCCAAACAATACAATTTCAGCGCCGTAGCTACGTACTGCGTTAATTTTAATAGCAGGGGTTGTGGTCGGCATCACGATAACCGCGCGGCAACCCAGCTTTTTCGCGCTCATCGCTACGCCTTGCGCATGGTTACCTGCACTAGCAGCAATTACGCCGCGTTTTAGCACATCGGCAGGTAAGCTCGCCATTTTGTTGTAAGCGCCGCGAATTTTGAATGAAAATACAGGTTGCATGTCTTCACGTTTAAGCAATACGCGGTTATCAATACGCGCTGATAAGCTCGCTTGAAACTCTAAAGGTGTTTTTTTAGCCACATCGTAAACGTGTGAGTGTTCTATTTTTTCGCGGTAATTAATGGTTGAGTTTGTCATGCAATGTTCTTAATTTAGAATCTTAAAAGTGCCCAATATTTTTTAAATTTACTGGCGCAGTGTATTATGTTGAGTTGGTTACATTATAAAGAATTTGTAGAGGAATTAGGCAAAATGGCATACACACAAGACGAATTAAAACAACAAGTCGCAAAAGCAGCAGTTGAATACGTAAAAGAAGGCATCATCGGCGTGGGCACAGGCTCAACCGCTAACTTCTTTATTGAAGAGCTAGCAAAAGTAAAACACAAGATTGAAGGCGCGGTGGCAAGTAGCGAAGCAACTGCTCAACGTTTACGTGCTCACGGCATTGAAGTGTTCGATTTAAATAATGTTAATAGTTTAGATATTTATGTAGATGGCGCTGATGAAATTACCGAGCACCTACACATGCTTAAAGGTGGCGGTGGTGCATTAGCGCGTGAAAAAATCGTTGCAGCCGTAGCAAAAACTTTCATTTGTATCTGCGATGAGACTAAATACGTTCCAACTTTAGGTAAATTCCCACTGCCAGTTGAAGTGCTACCCATGGCAAAAAGCTATGTGGCGCGTGAGCTAGTGAAATTGGGCGGTCAGCCAAAACTGCGTGATTTCACTACTGACAACGGCAATATGATTCTAGATGTATATAACCTCACCATTACAGACCCAGTGGCGATGGAAGCTAAAATTAACCAGATTGTTGGCGTAGTGACAAACGGCTTGTTTGCAGCACGCCCGGCTAATGTGTTGTTGTTAGCAACAGCAGATGGCGTGAAGACTTTTAAGAAGTAAGCCTTTTAG
>JAYTRW010000129.1:0-5802 GCA_043745985.1 Methylotenera sp. | reverse complement strand
TTCCTCTTGTAGAAGCTTTAGATTCAGTTGCAGGTGCCGCAGGCAATCGCGTTTACTATGATGCAACTAAAAAAATACAGAGTGAAATTAGCACTGGTACTAGTTTGACCGTGGCTATGCAAAATGCAGACGTCTTTCCAAACATGGTATTACAAATGACAGCTATTGGAGAGGAGTCTGGCGCATTAGATGCTATGTTGAGTAAAGTAGCTGACTTCTTTGAAGCAGAAGTTGATGATGCTGTTGATGCACTGGCAAGTCTAATGGAACCAGTGATTATGGTTGTACTTGGGACATTGATTGGTGGGCTTGTTGTTGCACTATATCTGCCGATATTTAAACTAGGGCAAGTAGTCTCAGGTTAAAACAAGGCTGTAAAATAATTTATAACGTTACCTCTATTAAAAATAGCGACTAAATTAGTCGCTATTTTTATCTATCGAATCCAAAAAACTTAAAGTCACCGACTTAACATCTATTTTTTAGCTGCAACCAAAGCCTGCTCAATTTCTTTATAAGGCTGCGCGCCTAACATACGTTTACCATCAGCAAAGAATAATGTCGGGGTGCTAGTAACGCCGATTTTTCTCGCCAACTCACCAATTCGTTCTATTGGTACTTCACAGTTGCCTGCTGAGCTAGGCAACTTACCATTCAAAATCCAGTCTTGCCATGCTTTCACCCTATTACTAGCACACCAAATAGCCTTAGATTTATTGGCTGAATCTGGGTGTAACTGCTGAATTGGATAAAGGAATGTATAGACAGTCACATCAGTAATGTTGCTTAATTCATTTTGCTCTAAACGTTTGCAATATGGGCAATCTACATCCGAAAACACGACTAATTTACGGCTACCATTGCCTTTTACCACTTTAATCGCTTGGTCTAAAGGCAATGTTGAAAAATCAACTTTGGTCAACTCTTCCATACGCTCACCCGTAATATCTTTTTTAGTTTTAGGATCCACCAGATGACCTTCTGCAATCAAGAAAGACATTTTTTCATCAGTGTAAATAATCTGACCACCCATAAATACTTCATACAAACCTGCATAAGGGGTTTTTGTTACGCTTTCCACCTTAAACTTCGGATAAGCCGCCTCTACAGCTTTTTTAACACTCGCTTCATCGGCTATTGCAGAGGTTGAAATTCCAGCACATGCTGCACTTAATAAGGTAAAACTGACTAATTTTCTGAACATGCAATTTCCTTGATTTTGAATTTACTTAAAGATGATTCGTATGAATGAAAACTTTAGCGCTTAATCACAATATATTAAAGGGATACGGCGTTTGAAACTAACAGTTTTTTGATTGCTTGATGCTTAGTCGCAGACAATCCCCAGTTCCTTACTGTTTTTATTGCTGAATTTTGACTCTTAAACAAATGATAAAGGGTATCTGTTAACAGCACCATATTCAAAATATCCACTTTTCTAGTACGCGTGTATTGCTTGAGCAAACTACTATCATTCAGCGCTTGATATTGATGCTTAGTTTTGAAAATATCTATCAAATCCACTATATCTCTAAACCCTAAATTAACGCCCTGACCCGCCATCGGATGAATTTGGTGCGCGGCGTCGCCTACCAAAACCACGCTATCTTGTGCCAATGTACTCGTCTTTTGTAAGCTCAATGGAAACTTTACCGCAGGACTTAGTAATTTAAAATCGCCTAATGCACTATTGCCCGCCAACTTCACTGTATTAGCAAACTCATCATCACTTAACATTAACAATGCATCGGCATGGATGGTTGACACAGACCAGACAATAGAAATTGTATTATCTGGTAACGGTAACCAAGCCAAAATACTCGGATTATTTTCGACATCTGGTAGAAACCATTGCCTAGCAATATTGCCATGCGGTTTAGTCGCAGTAAAGTTCGCAACTATGGCTGTTTGTTCATAAGACTTTTGCTGCATGGGCATATTCAATTGTTGACGCACCCAAGAATGGCTACCATCGGCGGCTAACAGTAATGTGCTTTCAAGCGATTGTTGATGCGATAACTGTAATGCAGCCTTATCTGGGGTGTTACTCACCGCTTCACATGGACTGTTAAATCGCGTCTGAATGCCTAAAGTTTCAACCTGCTTGAGCAATGCCTCCATAAGGGACTTAGACTCAACGATATAGCCTAAACAATCTGCATTCACATCACTAGAGGACAGGGTTATTGGCACCTGCTCACTTGTTGAGTTTTCGGTGTCACCGAATACTTCCATAGACTGCATCTCGCCAATACGTGATTGATTCATCAACGACCAGACGCCTAAGTCCTTTAGCCACTGTAGACTCTTTGGGCTAATCGCATAAACTCTTGTGTCCCAAGTTTTATCTGCAAAATTGGTATCTGTTGGATTTCTACTATCAACCAACACCACAGAAAAACCTGCTTGATGCATGGCAACAGCCGCCGCAAGGCCTACTAAACCAGCGCCGACAATCGCCACGTCGGTACGTAATACTGTATTCATTTGCCGTAACTCATTTTGCTGACTAAATGCTGCTTGATGGGCTTAATCACATCAAAAAAACCTAGGCCAGCACTTCTTAAGCTATTGACACCGACAAGGTCACTGGAAAAAATATTCACTAAAAAATCAGTAAACAATAAACCATTTTTAGTGTCAGACTGGCGACTTGCGCGGTAGTCACCCAACATTTTCTGACATCCAAAATCTGCGGGAGCTGTAACATCAAGAGATTGAGCAAGTGACTCTGCATCTCGCAAGCCGACATTAAAGCCCTGCCCTGCCACTGGGTGCATGGTTTGTGCTGCATTACCAATCACCACCAAGTGCGGCGTATCTGTTGTTTTTAATTGTGATAGCTTTAGTGGGAATGCCATACGCTTTTCTAAACTTAGAAATTGCCCCACTCTATCGCCAAACTGCTCGTGAAATTGCGTTAAGAACTCAGTGTCGCTCAGTTCCAGCAATGCATTTACATATTCTTTTTTACCTGTCCATACTAATGAAAACTCGTTTGAATTTTGGCGCTCTCCATTAGGCAATAAAGCCATTGGGCCATTCGTAGTAAAGCGCTCGTAAGCGATATTATTATGCGGCAATTCCGCCCTTACTTTAGAAATCAGCGCATCATGTCCATACTCTTTGGTATCTTTCACCAGCCCTGCAATTTCATCTAAACTGCGCCCACCATCTGCCAACACCACTAATCGACTGTTTAAAGTATGCGATTTATCTTGATGGGTATAAGTCACACTAGCATGAGTACTTGTATGAGCGATAAACTCAGCTGAGGCTTCGAATACAAAGCAAACTAAAGGTTGACTTGCAAGTGCTGCATCCAGTGCTTCACTTAACTTACCGTAGGACAACACATAGCCAAGCGCCTCTTGCTTGTAATCACGTGCATGTAATTTTGCCCGACCAAGACTACCTTTTTGTGACACGTGGATAGTATTAATCGCTGTAGCGCTTTCAGCTAAACTGCCCCAAACACCCAGTTTTTCCAGAATACGCTTACTACCATACGACAAAGCCAGCGCTCGACTCTCACTGTAAGCTGCACTTTTTTTACGCGTCTCTAGCACCGTTACAGCCACGCCTTGCTTTGCCAGCAATAGTGCTAACGTTGCACCTACTGGGCCGCCACCAACGATGATAATACTCTCTACAATATTGCTCATTTAGTCCTTCATGCCTACTTATTGGCCATTAAGGCTTCAATATCAGCCACTGATTTAAGCGCGTTTTTAGTCAAAACTTCACAACCGTCTTTCGTCACCAGCACATCATCTTCAATACGAATGCCTATATTCCACAAGGCCTCTGGTACATTTTCCGCAGGACGAATATAGCAGCCAGGCTCAACCGTCAGGGTCATATTTGGCATTAGCATGCGCCAATTGCCAGCTTTATCTTTATATTCGCCTGCATCATGCACATCCAAACCCAGCCAGTGCCCAGTGCGATGCATGTAAAACTGGCGATAATCACCATTCTCTAGCACGGCCTCTTTGCTGCCTTTGCAAAGTTTCAAATCAATAAAGCCTTGTACCAAAACCTCTAATGCCGCTTCATGCGGCGCGTTCCAATGGTTGCTTGTATTAACCTTTGCAATTGCCGCAGCTTGCGAAGCCAGCACTAACTCATAAACATCTTTTTGCGCAGCGCTAAACTCACCGTTCACAGGAAAAGTGCGCGTAATATCTGAGGCGTATCCATCCAATTCGCAACCTGCGTCAATCAACAACAAGTCACCATCATTCAACTTTGCATTATTGGCGTTGTAATGCAGCGTACAAGCATTGGCGCCACCTGCGACGATGCTTGTATAAGCAGGTGCTTGCGCACCACTACTGTAGAACTCGTGTAAAAATTCAGCTTCTACTTCATATTCCATCATATTAGATCTAGTAAAATTAGACCCGACAAACTGCATTGCACGGCTATGTGCGGCGGCGGCAATATTGGCTGAACGACGCATTAAATCAATCTCAAATGGTGATTTAATCAAACGCATTTCATCCACTAATTGACGTATGTCACTCACATCGTCAGGAACTCGAACACCGCTGCGAGCTTGCGTACGCAAGGTATTCATCCAACCCATGACTCGCGCATCCCAACTGCTATTTTCACCTAAACTAAAAAATAGTTTAGGTTGATTTGCCAGCAACTTTAGAACCACTGCATCTAACTCATTAATTGAGTATGCTTCGTCAAAGCCAAACTCAGATTTAGCCGCGTCTGCTCCATAACGAAAGCCATCCCAAATCTCTCGCTCCATATCTTTATCGCGACAAAGTAATATTGTTTTGGGCATCGCACCAGCCACTAGCACCACGACAGATTCAGGCTCTTTGAAACCTGTTAGGTAGTAAAAATAACTATCAAAACGGTACGGATAATGACTATCGCGATTGCGAATGGTTTCTGGCGCGGTGGGAATAATGGCAATACCTTCGCCCATCGCACTCAGCAGCTTAGATCTACGTTGTTGAAATTCAACTATATGACTCATTGAGTCGATTCCTTTTTCATTCGTTAACTCGCTCGCAATTTTAACGCTTCATCCAGCATATTCAAGCGTTCAGGCGTGCCAATATCATGCCATACGCCTTGATAATGTTCAGCAGTCGCCTGATTCCCAGCAATCGCTTGCCTTAACAAAGGCGCAAGTTTTGCTGGTTCACCTCGTGTCACACTGGCAAATAAATCTGGGTGATAAACACCGACGCCTGAAAATGTCAGCATCTGCGAACCTATATCTTTTAACTTACCAGTTTCAATTGCAAAATCACCATTTGGATGTTGCGGCGGATTATTCACCAATACAAGATGCGCATGGTTATTGGCTTGTAAGGCATGCGTTAAAACACCAAAATCAATCTCGGTAAACGTATCACCATTCAATACTAAGAATGGTTCAGATCCTAGCAAAGACAAAGCATTGGCAATACCCCCCGCTGTTTCTAGCGCTGTTTTTTCTGGGCTGTATTGAATATGCAAATTCCACTGACTGCCATCACCTAGCGCTAGCTCAATCTGTTCACCCAAATGCGCATGATTAATCACAACCTGTTTGAAACCAGCTTTAGCTAATCGTTCCAAATGCCAAACAATCAGTGGTTTGCCACCTACTTTTAGCAATGGCTTAGGCGTGTGGTCGGTCAATGGACGCATACGTTCGCCACGACCTGCGGCTAGTATCATGGCTTTCATGAATGGCTTTCCTATTACCTAAACCACATATTTTGGACGTGGTATACGTCCTTCAAGCGCATCTAAAAGTCTTAACATTGGGCGCAACTCCACATAACG
>JAYTRW010000128.1:0-1780 GCA_043745985.1 Methylotenera sp. | reverse complement strand
AGATCAAGCTTAGAATGTTTAGCTGGTCCAGCCCACTCTTTTGCATCCACTGAGCCATCTTTGTCTTTATCAAGCTCATCGAAAATGCTGTTGTAATAAGAATCAGCCTCGGCAGCCGTTACCATGTGATTGCCATCAGCATCTAACATTTTCATCATGCCCATTTTGCTAAATTCACGCGCATAACCACCTGTACCTAACATTGCATCCGCAGCAAAAGCTGGTGCAGAGAGAACGCCTGCTGAAAGTAACGTCACTGCCACTAATACTACGTTTTTAATTTGAATGTTCATCTTAATATCTCCTGAATAACCACTATTTGAAAAAGAATTTTGCTTGCAACTCTTAGTCTTGTAATACATCAAGTTCCTTACATTTAATTATAAATTTCTTTCAAAAGAATCTTGGATCCAACATTAATTTACGCCTTAATTTGGCTTATTACCTTAAACTAGCTTGATGAAATATATACGCCATTTATTTTTAATTGTTATCGCAAGCGCTAGCTTCTCCGCTTTATTCGCTACGCAGATTAACGCCAAACAAAATGACTCCAACATATTGCTGGCGAAAATTTATCAGCCAGGCACCGACGTACAGCAATACTTGGTCAGTGAAAAGTATGATGGCGTACGTGCAGTGTGGGATGGCAGAACTTTTCACACACGCACAGATCATGTGATTGCGGCGCCAGCATGGTTCACTAAAGACTTACCTAAAACACCATTAGACGGCGAACTATGGCTTGGGCACGGAAAATTCGAAGAACTTTCGGGCGCAGTGAGAAAAGATGTGCCGATTGACGAAGAATGGCGAGGCATTTCCTACATGGTGTTTGAATTGCCAAATGCAAAAGGCACATTCACCGAGCGTGCAAAAGCGATTGTCAATATCGTCAAACGGGCAAATAGTCCGCACTTAAAAGCTGTGAAGCAATTTAGAGTGAGTGACGAAGTAGCGCTACACAAACTACTCAATCAAATAGTGGCACAAGGTGGTGAGGGACTAATGTTACATCGCGCCGACGCGCTCTATGTGACAGGCCGCAGCGATGTGCTGCTTAAATTAAAGTTGCTATACGATGCCGAAGCTATCGCAGTAGCGCATACCGCTGGACAAGGAAAAAACAAAGGCAAACTTGGTGCGCTAGAAGTTGAAACACCAGAAGGCATCCGCTTTAAGTTAGGCACAGGCTTCACCGATGCGCAACGCGAAAACCCACCAAAAATTGGCAGCACTGTTACGTACACATATCGCGATAAAACTAAAGCTGGCAAGCCAAAGTTTGCCAGCTTCTTACGAGTACGCAATGAGCAATGAAACTACAGCCCAAGTAACGCCTTTTTTAAATTAGTATCAACTGCATGATCGCCCAGCCAAACGCGCAATAAAGCTTGATTGAACAATTCGCCTTCAATCTTACCTAGCAACTTGCCATTCAAACTCACCTGCGTGCCTGCGGAGGTAAAATCCAGCAGAATAATATCGCCCTCTTTCACTTCTTTTGCAGAGATCATCATTTTCTGAAATGACTTCATTTGTGTGTCAATTGAAGACATTTCTGTCTGAGTGTTATTGTCGGCAAAACCTTCGTTCATCCCTTGCAACAACTGCGCTGAACTGACATCACGTAAAAAACGCATCGCTATACGTTTATTGCCATGATCGTTGATGACGGCATTTGCATCAGTCTGCTTTTGCGTCAAATAAAGAGCACCAGCATAGACCTTAAACATCACTTTGGTTCGCAAACCAGCGCCATTTAATAGTAAAGCACTAC
>JAYTRW010000127.1:0-1790 GCA_043745985.1 Methylotenera sp. | reverse complement strand
TCGAGAAGCGCGTGACCCATGCGACCAGAACAACCTGCAATCACCACTTTTAAAGGATTTGACATAATTCTAACTACCTAATAAATCTATACTATTTTAAAAAAACAATGTTCTAGAAACCACCTAATAACACTTTGCTGGTTAGCATGCTATTAAAAATTAAAAACCAATTTTTTCTAGCATCCTGTCAAAAAAACTTGGCTCACCTTCTGCGGGTAAATCTTTTGGTTTAGGCACAGAATTATTACCAGCTCTTGGTGCCACTGGTACTGGAGCGACTTCTGCCTCTTCAGTCAACTCTAGACTTTTATCAAACTTCATGCCAGGAGTTGGCTTGTATGGCTTAATTGGCTCATTGACAGGTTTTATCAATTCAATTTTAGCTGGCGCAACAACCGCTGGTTGCACTATTTTTTTTTCGGTTAGAGCTTTCTTCTCTACGATTGAGCTAGGCTCGACTGAAGGTACAACCTCTTTTGCAGGCTCCACTACTGGTGGCGCTTCAACAGCTATAGCTGCGGCAGGCACATCAGCCGTCATTGG
This sequence comes from Methylotenera sp., assembly GCA_043745985.1. GTDB lineage: Bacteria > Pseudomonadota > Gammaproteobacteria > Burkholderiales > Methylophilaceae > Methylotenera. The sequence goes on along the minus strand of JAYTRW010000127.1, from coordinate 1,247 downwards.
CAGCACTTCTAGCGGCACAGCCATCATTGATTGCGGCTCATCTGATTTAGACTCTTCTATAGGTGTTGCTGATTTCCTAGCCAACTCATCTTTAGCTTGTTCTGCTGCATTTTTGGCAGCTTCTTCGGCCGCAGCCTTTGCTTTAGCGGCTTCGGCCTCTTTAGCTAGCGTTGCTTCGTCTTTTTGCCAAAACTTTAACTTATTGAGCACGCCTTTCTCTTCAGGTTTCTCAGTCGGGTTAATGACGCGCGTACCGCTGTTTGTAGAGCCCTCATCGGCTTTCGGCTCGCTACCTTTTGGAATCACATCGCCGCGCACGACTTTTAAAGATTCGCCTTCAAAATCTAAAATCACGCGACGCTGCTCGATAATTTTGCCTTTCTCACGCATTTGATAAACGTAATCCCAGCGATTACTGTGAAAACTATCTTGGATTAGTGGTGTACCCATAATGAAACGTACTTGCGATTTCGTCATACCCGGCCGCAATTGCAACAACATTTTAGAGGTGACTACATTACCTTGCTGCACATCTAGTTTATAAGGTTTTATCGTTGGCAACGCTGTGCCGCAAGACGCACAGAGGACTGCTAATAAAATAATTGTGTACCGCAAAGTAGAAAAAATACGCATATTATGACTTTAGTTTGAATTAGCGTTAATATAACACGTAGATAGCGAACCCAAAACACTGTCATTATTAAATGTGAGTAAACAACGATGCAAGATCAAAAAGACTTAAAAAACGCAGGCCTAAAGGCTACATTACCTAGACTCAAAGTATTGAGCCTGTTTGAAAATAGTAAAGAGCGCCACTTGTCGGCCGAAGATATTTACAAAGTGATGCTTAACGCTGGTGAGGATGTTGGCTTAGCGACGGTTTATCGAGTGCTTACGCAATTTGAGCAGGCAGGCTTGTTAATACGTCACCATTTTGAAAGTGGTAAGGCTGTTTTTGAACTAAATCACGGCAGCCATCATGACCATATCGTCTGCGTAAAATGCGGTCGAGTAGAAGAGTTTTATGATGCAGAAATCGAGAAAAGGCAAGAAGCTGCTGCCGCGAAATTTGGTTTTAAAATGCAAGATCACTCGCTCACCATTTACGGCATCTGCGAAAAGCAGCCTTGCGATAAGTAAAATCTAACGCGTCAACATCTCTTTAGCATGTTGACGTGTAGTTTCAGTAATCTCAATACCGCCCAACATCCGCGCGATTTCCTCTATGCGCGCTTCATCATCTAACA
>JAYTRW010000126.1:0-1795 GCA_043745985.1 Methylotenera sp. | reverse complement strand
TTGATGTTTCAATACTCAAGCTGACTAAAGGTGTGTTTGAGGTGCTTGCGACCAATGGTGATTCTGCGCTTGGTGGTGATGATTTTGACCACCGTATTTATTGCTGGGTACTGGATAAAATTAGAGAAAGTACCAGTAATTTTAATCCGCTAAGTGAAAACGACACACGCTTGCTACTGACCAAAGCGCGTCAAGCTAAAGAATGGTTAACAGACAACCATGAAGCGCAAATTGTGTGCCGTTTAAGTAATGGTATGTTAGTTGATGTAACGCTCAGCGCAACTCAATTTGTAGAGTTCACACAGCAATTGGTGATTAAAACGCTCGCACCTACTCGTAAAGCCATGCGTGATGCCAACCTTACGCTAGAAGATATTAAAGGCGTGGTGCTAGTAGGCGGCGCCACGCGTATGCCACAAGTCAGACATGCAGTTGAAGAGTACTTTAAACAAACACCGCTGACTAATTTAGACCCAGACAAAGTGGTGGCAATTGGTGCGGCGATTCAAGCCAATGCTTTGGTAGGCAACCGCAGTGAAGATGATTTACTGTTGTTAGATGTGACGCCGCTTTCCTTAGGTTTAGAAACCATGGGTGGCTTAGTAGAAAGAATTATTCTGCGTAACAGCACATTACCTGTTGCCCGTGCGCAAGACTTCACTACCTATAAAGATGGCCAAACCGCTATGAGCATACAAGTGGTACAAGGCGAGCGCGAGTTGGTCGCAGATTGTCGTTCGTTAGCACGTTTTGAACTACGCGGCATTCCACCCATGGCTGCTGGCGCTGCCCGCATACGCGTGACTTTTCAGGTAGATGCAGACGGCTTACTTTCAGTCAGTGCTCGCGAACAAACCAATGGTGTTGAAGCAAATGTAGTAGTCAAACCTTCTTATGGATTGAGTGAAGATGAAATCACGCATATGCTCAAATCATCATTTGGTAGTGCAGAAGCAGACAAAACAGCGCGTATGCTAGCTGAAGCACGTGTATCAGCAGGTGCCATTATTAACTCAGTCACACTGGCATTAGCTGCCGATAGCCATCTAATTAGCGATCAAGAAAAGCAAGCGATAGAAACTGAAATACAAAACCTGCAAACAGTTAGCCAAGCCGAAGATGCTGACGCCATTAACAAAGCCGTAGATGCTTTAAACCATGCAACCGAAGCATTTGCCGCAGCCCGCATGAATGCTAGCGTGAGCCATGCATTAAGTGGCAAGAGCTTAGATTCAATTAACTTATAACGCCTTCATTTCCGAACACACGGAAATAATGAAAAAATTTAGCTAGGAAACAAAATGCCGCAAATTATCATACTGCCACACGTAGAACTCTGCCCAGATGGTGCAGCCATTGAAGCTAAAACCGGCGAGTCGATATGCGATGTATTGCTAAATAACCATATTGATATAGACCATGCCTGCGACCAAGCCTGCGCCTGTACTACTTGCCATGTGATTGTGCGCGAAGGTTTTAAATCACTCGAACCATCAGATGACCAAGAAGATGACTTATTGGATAAAGCTTGGGGCTTAGAACCTTACTCGCGCTTATCTTGCCAAGCACTTGTTGGTACTGAGGATTTAGTGGTTGAAATACCAAAGTATTCAATCAATATGGCAAAAGAAGGCCATCGCTAGGCCCTCATCTGTTTAGCACCTTAAAAACTTAAAGAGCGCTTTCCACCAGTCCATTTAACGCTTTTTTTCTAGTAAAGCCATCAAAATCCGTCATTCCCGTGACAACGGGAATGACGGATTTTGATAACCCTTTTTAAACTCTACTAATTTTT
>JAYTRW010000125.1:0-1803 GCA_043745985.1 Methylotenera sp. | reverse complement strand
ATCATACTACTGATTGATATATTTTGAAGGTCTTTAAGGTCTTTTTGATGATAAAATTACGATAAATAACTGAAGATTTAACAAAGGGTTGGCATGAGTAATTTATTGGAAATTTTGGTACCAGATATTGGTAACTTTGACAGTGTGGATGTGATTGAAGTACTTGTAAAAGTAGGCGATGTCATTGCTAAAGAAGACTCGCTGATGACAGTTGAGTCTGATAAAGCATCCATGGATATTCCATCCGCTGTTGCTGGTACGGTAATAGAGTTAAAAGTAAAAGTTGGTGATAAAGTTGCTAAAGGTAGCTTGATTTTGTTGGTTGAGGCTGCCGCAAGCGCTGAGGTGCCAGCTAAAAAAGAAGTGGCTATTGAAGCTGCAGCCGTTGAAGTTAAGCCTGCCGCAACGCCAGTTGCAACAGCTGTTAATTTAGACGCCGTAGATTTACATGCGGAAGTCGTCGTTTTGGGTTCTGGCCCAGGTGGCTATACTGCGGCTTTCCGTGCTGCAGATTTAGGCAAAAAAGTCGTACTGATTGAGCGTTACTCAACGCTTGGTGGTGTTTGTCTAAACGTAGGCTGTATCCCTTCTAAAGCTTTATTGCACACGGCTAAAGTTATTACTGAGGCTGAAGAAACCGCGCATCATGGCGTGACTTTTGGCGCACCAAAAGTTGATTTAGAACAATTGCGTAATTGGAAAGCTAACGACGTAGTTGGCAAACTTACAGGTGGTTTAGCTGCGATGGCTAAACAACGTAATGTGGCTACGGTACAAGGTGTGGGTAGGTTTACAAGCCCTAATCAAATGACCGTAACAGCCGAAGATGGCAAAGTGACAACCATTTCATTTGATAATGCAATTATTGCCGCTGGTTCACAAGCCACTAAATTCCCAGGTGTTGCCCCAGAGTTTGCTAATGATGAGCGCATTATGGATTCTACTGGTGCCTTAGCTTTGGCAGATGTACCTAAACGCATGTTGGTGATTGGTGGCGGTATTATTGGCTTGGAAATGGGCACAGTTTATGACGCGCTAGGTTCTAAAGTAAGTGTGGTTGAATTTACCGACGGCTTAATTCAAGGCTGTGACCGCGACTTGGTACGCCCATTACAAAAACGCATGGAAAAACGTTTTGAAAGCATTATGCTTAATACCAAAGTTGTTAATATACAGCCTAAAAAAGACGGCATTCATGTGACGTTTGAAGGCGTAAATGGTAATGTCGATGCACCTAAAGGTATTGAAGTTTACGACCGTGTGTTGGTATCTATTGGTCGTCGTCCAAACGGTAAAAATATCGGTGCGGAAAATGCAGGTGTAGCCGTAGATGATTACGGTTTCATCGCTGTAGATAAGCAAATGCGCACGAACGTGCCACACATCTTTGCGATTGGCGATATCGTCGGTCAACCGATGCTGGCGCATAAAGCGACGCATGAAGCTAAAGTGGCCGCAGAGGTGATAGCTGGTGAAGAAGTAGAGTTCGTTGCTTCAGTCATTCCATCCGTGGCATACACAGATCCAGAAGTGGCTTGGGTAGGCGTGACAGAAATAGAAGCCAAAGCTAAAGGTCTTGAAATTGAAAAAGCATCATTCCCGTGGGCTGCTAGTGGTCGCGCATTGTCAATTGCACGTACAGAAGGGTCTACCAAGTTGATTTTTGACAAAAATACGCATCGCGTGATTGGTGCTGGTATTGTCGGCGTAAATGCAGGTGAGTTATTGGCCGAAGCTGTGTTAGCCATTGAAATGGGCGCAGATGCTCATGATTTAGGTTTAACGATTCATGCACACCCAACG
>JAYTRW010000124.1:0-5907 GCA_043745985.1 Methylotenera sp. | reverse complement strand
CTGGACGCTTTCACTCGGTAGTTGTACTTAGTGGGGTTCAACCGGCCCTTTAACAATGCGACGGTTACAACCAAGTAAATAGGAGTGTTGAAAAAAAGTACTGTGATGCTGGATATTTTGTTGATGATTTTTGTGGCGGGTAATAACGTAAACACCGCAAATATCGGGACAACTTCAAGGAGTAATGGCACGGCCACAGTCGTGGTTCTGCTGCCTATTAAGATGTTGTTCGTCGCCCATAAGGCTATACGTATTGCTCCGATAAGCGCAACTAACGGCATAGCTAGCCAGTACCAGTTCGCGCCTAAGTATGCCACTCTTTTTATAAACGACAGCTTTCTGGTCATTGGGTTGAAATACACTGTCATCTGTGCGTTTCCTGCGATCCAACGCTGTCTTTGCGCGTTGAACTCTCCCATGGTTTCTGGCGAGAGCCCCAACGCGAACTCTTTAATGAGAAACTTGCTGGTCCAGCCTTTTTCGTGAATCATCAGTGCAGTGAAAACGTCTTCCACTGTGCAGCCGGTGAAGAATCCGCCAACCGAGTCTAGAGCGGCCCGTTGCATCGTATAGCAAGTGCCGACGCAAAGTGCGCAACCCATCCCATTGAACGACGGCATCATCAGGTGGTAAAACATAGAGTTGGGACCGTCCAGCATGACAACCAGTGGTTTGTCGGAGTTGTAGAATTCCTGTCTGGTTTGCACAAACGCTATTTTTTCAAACGTCCATTGTCCGCAATGTCCACTTTCCACTATTGACTCACTAACGTTTGGTCGCTTTGTGAGCAAATGTGGCACGGTTCGCAGCAAATAGTCAGGGTACACAATCATGTCGGCATCAAACACTACGACTAGGTCTCCGCTTGCGCCCTTCAATGCGTTGTTCAGGTTGCCGGCCTTAGCATGTTCACCATTAGGACGAGTGACATACCGGACCGCGCCTGGAAACGCTGCATTTACCCTAACGCCGACAGGGTCATCTCTTGAACCATCGTCGCACACATGCACCTTCAACTTGTCTTTAGGATAATTCATCATGAGCGCTGCGTTCACCGTTTTCTCGTACATATCCCAACTTTCCATGTACCGTGGCAGCATGACATCCACAGTAGGATACTTTTCTTCAGGCATAAAGTCTGGTAACCACAGATCTGGTTCAATTTTGTAATGAGTTGCCATCGGGATCATGAACACTGCAAAAGTCACCCAGCACAAAGACGCGAAAACAAGCCGGGGCACAATGATGCATGTAATGCTGACTGTGTTGACGTCAAAGCGATTTGATACATACGGGATATCTCTAAATACGTTTAAGACCGTGAAGACTATGTTAGCGCATGTTAACAGCGTGTACACAGCAAACAGAACAGAGATGTATACTCGTACTTTTCTTGATCTGGCATCACAAACTTTAGCACTGTTGTTCGTGCGGTAGTTAAACTTCATGCGTCCGCTGCAGTTGGACTTCTTGCGATAAGAATGCAAACTGCAGCTGTTTTTCAAAAACTGTGCACAAGCTGTTCTTTATGTTTCAATTTATGAACCGATTGTTCACGAACCACTGCACAAATGCTACTCCTAGTCCTACCCCCAATCCTACCCCTAATCCTACCCCTACCCCGGTATGAGTAATTGAATTGCAGACATAAGAACAATTATGCTTAAAGGCTCCGCAAGAAACCAGTGTGCACAAGACGCTGTAATATCCAGGTTTCGGCACGTAGGTTGCGTCATACAACAGAGGCTCATCTGTGGTCACGCCCGTAAAACCGGGAATCCATGTGTAAGCATCGGTAAATCCCCAAAACGTGATGCCCTCGCACGCAGGATGCTCCACGCAAGTCGCCACTATGTCCGCGAAAATATCCGCCTCTCGCTGAAGCTTGTTTGCACGTGCCCCGGGAATATTGCGCGTCTGTACGTCGATTTCAGTGAGCCTGATACGAAGCCCTAAGCCCGCAAAAAGATCCATAGTTTTGGTGATGTTGGCTCGCTCGGGATAGTCCCACCCCAGGTAATGGGACTGGAAACCTATCCCGTGAATCGGGACGCCAGCAGCGATAAAATTCCGGAGCATGTCGTAAATTGCCATCGTTTTCCCGTTGTAGCCTTCAAAATTCCCGTCGTTGTAGAATAAAGTCGCGTTGGGGTTCGCGGCATGCGCTGCGCGAAATGCCGTGCTTATGTAATCACTGCCAAGTACGTCGTAAAACAGGCACTTCCGGAAACCAGACGCATCATCGGCGATAGCCTCGTTAACGACCGTCCACGCATTAATCACATTTTTGTACCGGCCAACCACGGACGCGATGTGAGCTTGCAGCTCCCTGTTCAGCTGGTCCTTGCTCAGGTTGTTCAGCCAACCAGGCACCGACATGTACCACACTAGAGCATGACCATAGACGTCAATGGAATGCTGCATCGCAAAGGCAACAACGACGTCAACGTGACTGAAGTCTGTCTGCCCATGAGCGGGAGCCAACTCAGCCCATTGAAGCTCGTTCTCAGGGGTCAATCGGTCAAACTGATCGCTCAATATTTGGCGGTACTGGGTTGCGCTAGCGTTTGCAATAACGTCCGATCTTGCGGCACTCCCAACCACCGTAAGGTTCGTCTGTTTCAAATACTGAGCGTCTGAGTTTGTACTGAGCCACCCAAATAAAATAAACACAATGTGTAGCAGCATCATGCCAGTTTAAACTTGCTGTCTTTCATTTAGCAAAACTCCCCTTCAATTTGCTTTCATAAAGTTTGTAGCAATCAATGCCCATGGCAACATGTTATGAATGGATAAATAATACCTGTCCTCGTGTAATTATTTTTAATTTGGGTAAGTACTCGTTAGTTGTAGAGTAGTCGACATGCAGATGACATGGATGTATTGGGCGATATTGGGGAGAGTAACCGACTTACCCACGCAGATATCCACAGTCCGCATACAGCTTAGCCAGGTTTGTGAAAGTACAAGGCACTTACGATATAATTTGTTATAAAATGCCGCAAGTTTGATACGAACGGGTGGCTTAGCTTCACAGTTTAGCTCAATATCAGTTATGGTGTGATATTTTTTCATTTGGGTAGGTACCGCATATTCAGGGTGGACACGAGGTCGTTAAATACTTCTCTTTTGCTGGGTAGGTAGCTGTAACTTTATATACAGTGGTCGGTCAAGTTGGGTACTTTGCAAAATGGATGCCTTCGTGGGTAAGTCGGGTATACTAAAAGACAAAAACGCTGGGAACAGACTAGTAAAACAAAAACCACTAAATATATAATCAGTGTATGATTGCTACGGCCAGATAACCTTATTAGTTACAACCAACCAAGCGTTCCGCTTTGAGTACATTTGAGTACTTTTGAGTATATTAACTAATATAAAAATCTGATACAACAAATAATTTATAAATTGATCGTTTGTGTATGGTCTGTAGTACAATATATGATATTGATCGTGTTATCTTTTAGAGTATACAAATAAATGGAAGGCGGAAAGTACATGGTGCTTAGCTTTAAGAACCATAACGATTTTGAAGTTTGCAACAAGCTTATGAAAGTAAACGTATGCGATATTGGAACATCAGCAAACGGTTTATTCGTTGTAATAGTAAAAACAGATAATATACTTGTACCTCACGGAAATCTGTCAATCAAAACCACAGAGGGCCGACAAATATCTGTCAGGATTACTTCGGGTGTTGTAGAAAGGGTTTCTAAAGTAACATTCGGAAATAGCACCAGTTAAAATGCAACGGCAAAAAGATTTTGAATATGTCAGTAGTTTGTTTAAAAATGTATCACATATTACTGGTACACTAATTATGATAAAGGCAGAATATGGTCTTAATAGCTACACTAGTGCTGTAGGAAATCCTATGAAAGAGGAAACGCTAATAATGGGAGATGCAAGTAACAACGTAATAATGTGCTTTCAGCCACACGATAACACGTGCACGCAAGCCAAAATACTCGAGGGTGTGAACATTATGCCTTACTTTAAATATGACAACGAATGCGTAGTGCATAAAAAGCAAACCCCAAAAGAAATTCCTGGACACTTAATTAACCTCATTATTAAAACCAATGTAAGCGTGACCAATGTAACTAATAACTTTTCAAAAATAATATTAGAAAATCGAGGTCCACGACCCAACACTGTAAAAGCATTTATGTTATTGCACTACAATAACACTTATATAGTATCGATTAAAGAAGTTAAAAGACATCCTGAATGGAAAAGCGAATACGCAGAAAACATAATGACAAAGCTCATAAACGTATGTAAATCTTGCAAAAAGAGGGCTTACAAGGGATGTTGTCCAAGTTATTCATCGCAAAACAGATCCAAAATAAAGGTGGTTGTTGGTTTCAACGAATGAGTGCTTTTGAGTATAACTGAGTCAAAACGGTACATGGTTTACCTTGTATAAGTCCCAGATGGTGTCTTATAACGCGCATATATTAAAGACAAAGTTGAGCACACGGGCAATTGTCCAACCAAGCGTTCCGCTTTGAGTACATTTGAGTACTTTTGAGTATATTGCGCTGCCAAAGGACGGGGAGTCCGCTTTGGTAAACGACCAATATGTCAACTATGTTACCGGTTATCCAACCTGAACTTCTGGCAATTTCAGAAAATTGAATATGTCACGCTAGGTGCTATTATGGTCTAGGGTCTAGGGTGGTGGACCAAATTAAATACAACCAAAACTCATATACAAAAAATAATTCCAGCTCAAGTACCTATTCAACTAATCTGGACTCAGCGTAATGCAACCACTGATAAAGCGATAAAGCATTTAATAGCCTCAAAAAGATGTTCGTAAATGCTCAACTTGGGTCGTGGTTAAACGACTGGATTGGTTAACTAGATACTTGATGATGAACAATAATGTGAATAAGCGAATAATAAAGTTAAGAAAAGAAATAAAGGAAATGAAAATTGTTCAATTATGCATTTACAAGTCAAAAGGTTGCCGGCTTGTCTTAAATTGATAATGAACAACGTTTGGGTCTAGTCCCTTGGGTAATAGTAGTCCATTGCAATACAAGTGAAGCTTGTATATGCTTTTGGGTCACTTTATGGGTCATTATTTGGGTCACTATTTGCGTGTGACCATCCCATTATCATCGTAACTTTTACTCTATTATGACTTGAATATAGTGAGCAACAACCTTTTGCAGACATTACTCCGCACGATTTGCATGTATGAATACGTTTGACAGATATAAAAATAGTTGGTAGTGGTTTAGGCACCACAACTGGAAATAAATACCAACTTTTATCAGAACAAAATGATGATTTAAAGGGGGTCTAGACCCCTCGGTGAACTCTGAACAAACAGTGGTTGGAAATATGATTGTAACCGAACAAAATACCGGTCTTATTAATAGAAGTAAATTTACCTTTCATATTAAACTTGATGTCAATGGTATAATAACATTATTAGTAGATCATGGTTCTATAACTGAATGCGGCTATAGATGTGTTCAAGGTCAAAATTGTACTTTTTAAAAACTATTACGCTAAACTAAATAAAATAGACGGCTATGCATTATGGATGATGGAACTGGTTCGATGTGGCGCTTTAATGGTGAACATCGATAAGACGCTGTTCCAAATCACGTATACTAAAACAAAGTTCCAGCACAAGGTCCATACCGTGAAAGAAGCAACCACTATGTAGTCCCAGCTTCCGTGCACGATGTTTGTTTCCGGCAACATCATGGCTACGCACGTGGTAACGGCCGCGGCGACGAAGCCGACATTCACCAGAGCAAGCATTGGGAATCCGGAGCCCAACGCCTCGCTGGACGCTTTCACTCGGTAGTTGTACTTAGTGGGGTTCAACCGGCCCTTTAACAATGCGACGGTTACAACCAAGTAAATAGGAGTGTTGAAAAAAAG
>JAYTRW010000123.1:0-1821 GCA_043745985.1 Methylotenera sp. | reverse complement strand
TAAATAAGTTTAACAGTATGAGTGAACACAATATAAAAGTGCAGTTACCGCCAATACCAGCAAAGCGCTACTTTACCATTGGTGAAGTCAGTGAACTTTGTGGTGTGAAGCCTCATGTGCTCAGATATTGGGAGCAAGAGTTTACTCAGCTTAAACCTGTCAAACGTCGTGGTAATCGTCGTTATTACCAACATCACGAAGTGCTACTTATTCGTCGTATTCGCGAGCTGTTATACGAACAAGGCTTCACCATTAGCGGCGCACGTAACCGTCTTGATGGTCCAAATGAAGTTGAGTCTAAAGCGCATACAGTGCAGTCAACGACACAATCAGATTTGAGCTTGAGTCCTTCATTATCTGCTAATACTAAAGAATTTGATTTCACTTCAGTTAAAGCTGAACTGTTAGAGATTCTAAACTTACTTCGTCCAGTAGTATCGGCTTAAATACACGCAGATTTATTTCGGAACGTCTTTTATTGCCACCAACCTTTTACGATATAATGATATCCTTGTTGTAAGCTATTTACAATATCGGTTCGGGGCATAGCGCAGCCTGGTAGCGTACATGCCTGGGGGGCATGGGGTCGCAAGTTCGAATCTTGCTGTCCCGACCAATAAAATCAATGAGTTAAACAATAAGCCACTGAAAAGTGGCTTTTTTTGTTTTCGACTGGCGCTAGAACCCTAGTGCCAGTCTGCTTTGTATTGAAGATTATGACGGTAGGACCAAATAGCAAGCAATTAAGTCTGAGTAAAGAAAGTTTTACTCATAACTTAATTGTTTGGCTATTTATGTTCACTCGCCTCATCTTTAATCGCTTTACCGCCTTTTTCAATGTCTTTTCCAGCGCCTTCTACCGTATTGCAACCTGTTAAGGTCATGGTGCCAGCTAGAAATAATGTGGTAAACACTAATGCAAAAGTTTTTTTAAACATGGTGAATCTCCTAAATATAAAACTAGTACACAGCAGTATTACATATAGATTAATTTTCTTAAAACTATTGCGTACTAAATATTGGTGAGTTTGAAACTACTCTTTTTTAAGTAACAAACTGTTTTCAACTGATTTAACGCCTTCGATTTCAGAGGCGATTTTTCCAGCTTGTTTAATTTGATCCTCTGTTTCAACAAATCCACTTAGCAAAACCACGCCTTGATTGGTTTTTACACTAACTTTTAAGCTTTTTAAACCTTCATCTTTTAATAAATTACCTTTTACTTTTGAAGTAATAACACTGTCTTTTACAACACGTTTAACAGCTTTTTGTTCAGACTTTGATTTGTAATTAGTATATTCTTGCTCATCAAGTGTGCCATCGTTATCTGTATCAGCAACGGCAAAGTGTTTGGCGAATAGTTTTTCTTTTTTGGCTTCAGTTTTAGTTAATGTACTACTATTATCTATGTCCAATGCCTTGAATGAGGTGTTGTAAGCCGATTGATTGGAATCGCTTAGATCATCTGCAGCAAAGGCTTGCGCGCCTAGTAGTGTGCTGCTTGCCAAGGTTATTGCCAGTAAAGTAGATTTGAAATGTGATTTAGTTGTCTGTGAATTATTTTTCATGGTGATTTCCTATAAGTAATATAAAAGAACTACAATACAGAGTAAGCATATGGGCTAATCTGGTCTGTACGCTAGCCAACATAGTCACTATGTTGTTTTTTTAACTTAGATTTAAAGTTTGAGATTTAAGGTTTGATGCAAAAACCACTAAAGCTTTAAAGTTAAAACAAATGACTAATATTGATAAGGTAATGAGTACCTACTGTTGACGATATAGCGTAAATTTGAATAGAATCTAGCTACAAATGGCACT
>JAYTRW010000122.1:0-5933 GCA_043745985.1 Methylotenera sp. | reverse complement strand
CCTTGTTTTTATATTTTACGTGGCCAGTTACATGTAAAGTATCGCTCACTTTTGAGTCTTTTTTTACCACTAAAAATTTATTAAAAATCTTTGAAACTCAATGCTATATTGCTTTATAGCCGTTTTAACGAGCGGTAATTTGACGGTAACGTAAGGTGTCAAAACGCAGAGAGTTGCACCAAAGTAAATTTCCATAGGGCGCAATGCCTTTAAGTTATTGCGTCATACGCTAGCTAAATAGTATATTAGATGTTTAAAATAAAAGGGTGGCTTATGCAAAGCTCTATTCATGGCGTCAGCGTGGCTTCAGAGGTAATACAGCTTGCTATCGCCCCTGTATTCCTTTTAATGGGTGTTAGTGCGCTATTGGGTGTGCTCACTAGCCGCTTGGGGCGAGTGGTGGATAGGTTTCGAGTGCTAAATGAAAGCCTTGTTACCATGCGAATTGACGATGCTAGGCGTACAAATTACAGTCAGGAGCTTGATATATTGTCATGCCGTGCTAACTGGGTACATTGGTCTATTACGCTTTGCACATTCACGCTGTTGTTGGTGGCTGTGGTGATTGGTTTGCTATTTTTAGGCTCAGCCATCAATTGGGATTCGTCTTGGTTGGTCTCAATACTGTTTATTGTGGCGATGGCTAGCTTAATTTCTGGCTTGGCTTGTTTTATCCGTGAAATATCTCTTTCTAAGCATGTTTTTCAGCAAATAAAACATAAGATAATGCCTTAAATGCGCTTAATATACTGATTTAGTTGATTGTCGTTGCACTTTTGTCTATAATCGCGCGCTTGCTTGGTAGTCTTATCCGGCAAATACAATTTAACCTTGTCACACTGCATCAGTTTAATTGCAATGTTTTATGAAAGTAAGACATTTTGTAGGTGGCTATAATCCATAAGGAGTACTAATGAGACATTATGAACTAGTGTTTATCGTCCATCCGGACCAAAGCGAACAAGTGCCAGCGATGATTGAGCGTTACCGTACGCTTATCACAGCTAGCGGCGGTGCAGTTCACCGCTTAGAAGACTGGGGTCGCCGTCAACTTGCTTACCCAATTCAAAAAATCCACAAAGCACACTATGTGTTAATGAACATTGAGTGCAATCTTGAAGTTTTAGCTGAGCTTGAGCATGGCTTTAAATTCAATGATGCTGTTTTACGTCATTTGTTAATGTCTAAGAAAACTGCTGTAACAGCACCGTCACCAATGATGAAAGAAGAAAAATCTAGATCAGTATTAAGCCGTGATGCAGCTCCAGTAGCCGCGCCAGCTGAAACTGCAACAGAGGCTTCTGCAGCTTAATTAGTAAAACAAGTGAATAAACTGGTGTTGCAAGCAGAAGTTGTGCAGATTGAGCCGCTTCGTTACACGCCAGCAGGCATACCGTTGTTAAGTGTTGTATTGCGTCATGTTTCAGAGCAAGTTGAAGCTGGCATGAAGCGTAGGGTGGAATGTGAAGTGAATGCGGTTGCCTTAGGTGACGAACTTTTAGAAAGTCCGGCATTAAAAAGCTTAGAAATAGGCTCACACATTCAAGCGAGTGGTTTTTTAGCCAAACGCAGCCTTAAAAGCACACAACTGGTGATGCACATTAACCATATAGTAAGTATTTAGGAGTATTCAAATGGCAAGAGAAATGTATAAACGCCGCCGTTACTGCCGTTTTTCAGCAGAAGGCATCAAAGAAGTTGATTACAAAGATGTAGATCTATTGAAAGATTTCATCTCAGAAAATGCAAAAATCATTCCAGCACGTATGACGGGTACTAAAGCACGTTATCAACGTCAACTAACTACAGCGGTTAAGCTTGCTCGTTTCTTGGCTTTGCTTCCATACACAGATAAACACCAATAATCGGAGGCTACCATGCAAATTATTTTATTAGAAAAAGTAGGTAACCTAGGTAATTTAGGTGATATCGTTAAAGTTAAAGATGGTTACGGTCGTAACTTTTTAATTCCACAAGGTAAAGCAAAACGCGCTACAGAAGCTAACAAAGCTGAAATCGCTGCTCGCCGTGTTGAGTTAGAGAAACAACAAGCTGACATCTTAGCTGCTGCACAAGCACGTGGCGAAAAATTAGCTTCGTTCACAATGACAGTGGCTCAAAAAGCTGGTGTTGATGGTCGTTTATTCGGTTCTGTAACGAATGGTGATATTGCTGAAGGTTTAGTAGCTCAAGGCTTTGAAGTGACTAAAGCTTTGGTACGTATGCCAAATGGTCCATTGAAAACAATCGGTGACCACGTGGTTACAGTTGCATTGCACCATGATGTTGTTGTAGATATTACAGTAACAGTAGTTGGTGAAGCGTAATTAACATTCACTTGAAAACTTCAAGTGTTTGAATTAAAAAAGGCTACTTCGGTAGCCTTTTTTATTATGTTTTTCTAAAGTTTGTCTGCTAGTCATGCGGCGATATTGAGTATAATCATTGCATGGCTGACCAACAATTAGATGCATTAAAAATTCCCCCACATTCTGTCGAAGCTGAGCAATCGGTAATTGGCTCTCTATTGCTTGAAAATGAAGCTTTGGATAAAGTCGCCGACATATTATCGCCCAATGACTTTTATCGGCATGATCATAAAGCGATATTTATGCATATTGCCAAGCTGGTTGAGCATAACCGACCGGCTGATATTGTCACGGTTGCTGAGTCCTTAGAGAGTACAGCTGAGCTTTCAGGGGTAGGTGGGATTGCTTATCTCGGCGCCTTGGCACAAAGCACGCCGACAGCAGCTAATATTAGACGCTATGCCGAAATCGTTCATGAGCGTGCTGTTATGCGCCAGTTGGTTGTAGTTGGCTCTGGTATTGCCGAAAGTGCCTATTTACCCAATGGCCGCAACGCTGAGCAGCTTTTAGATGAAGCTGAAGCTAAAATATTTCAGATTGCTGAAGGTGGTAAAAAGAGCACACAAGGTTTCGTGGATATTAAAATTCTACTTCCACAAGTAGCCGACCGCATTGACTACCTTTACTCTAGAGATAACCCCTCTGACGTTACTGGCGTGCCTACAGGCTTTGCCGACCTTGATGCGATGACTTCAGGGATGCAAGGTGGCGACTTGATTATTGTCGCGGGTCGACCTTCGATGGGTAAAACTGCCTTCTCATTGAACATTGCAGAAAATGTGGCGCTTGATACTAAATTACCTGTTGCGGTTTTCTCTATGGAGATGGGTGGCACGCAACTCGCGATGCGTATGATTGGTTCAGTAGGGCGCTTAGATCAACACCGCATGCGTAATGGTAACCTCGAAGATGAAGATTGGGAAAAGCTTACGACAGCATTAGGTAAGTTAAACGAAGCCCCTATCTTTATTGATGAAGGTGCGGGCTTAAGCAGTTTTGATGTTCGTGCAAGAGCGCGTAGGTTGCACCGCCAAACTGGCAAGTTAGGTGTCATCGTGATCGACTACCTACAACTAATGTCAGCGCCAGCAGGTAGGCAAGGTGAAAACCGCGCAACTGAAATCTCTGAAATTTCACGCTCACTAAAAGCACTGGCGAAAGAGCTAGATTGTCCCGTTATTGCCCTATCCCAGCTTAACCGAAGTGTTGAGCAGCGCCCTGATAAACGTCCTGTGATGAGTGACTTGCGTGAATCTGGTGCGATTGAGCAAGATGCGGACGTCATCTTATTTATTTACCGCGATGAAGTATATAACCCGGATAGTCCTGATAAAGGCACGGCTGAAATCATTATTGGTAAGCAGCGTAACGGCCCAATTGGCCGTGTTCGTCTGACGTTTATGGGTCAACATACACGCTTTGAAAATTATGCTGGTAGTGGTCACATGGCAGATGAGTACTAAAGGCAAGCGTGGCAAAAGCTAAAACCGTTTATAGCTGCACAGAATGCGGCGCTAGCGAGCCTAAGTGGCAAGGTCAATGCCCAAGCTGCATGGCTTGGAATACGCTGGTTGAGAGCATCGAAGAAAGCAGCACCTCGACCAATCGTTATGCCAACAAGTTTGAAGGTTTAGCGCAAAGTAGCACACTACAAAAAATTAGCAGTATTAAAGCCGCAGATATCGCGCGTAAGCCGACTGGTATCAGTGAGTTTGACCGTGTACTTGGTGGTGGCTTAGTAGAGGGTGGGGTGGTGTTGATAGGTGGCGATCCTGGTATTGGTAAATCGACTTTACTGCTGCAGGTTTTATGTCATTTAGGAAAGTCTAGCCAAGCCATTTACGTGAGTGGCGAGGAATCTCCCCAACAAATCGCTATGCGTGCTAAGCGTTTAGGGCTTGATGCAAGCGAAGTCGAGCTTTTAGCAGAAATCAATCTTGAAAAGATTTTAGCGACATTGCAAACGCATAAGCCCAATATTGCGGTCATTGATTCTATTCAAACGGTTTACTCTGAAGCCTTGCAGTCAGCGCCTGGTTCTGTGGCGCAAGTGCGCGAATGCTCGGCGCAATTGACAAGGCTTGCAAAACAGTTAGGCATTACCGTAATCTTAGTCGGTCACGTGACTAAAGAAGGCTCATTAGCTGGTCCGCGGGTATTGGAGCATATTGTTGATACTGTGTTGTATTTTGAAGGTGATCAAAACTCATCTTTTAGATTAATTCGAGCGTTTAAGAACCGCTTTGGTGCAGTGAATGAATTGGGTGTGTTTGCAATGACCGAGCATGGTTTGCGTGAGGTTTCAAATCCGTCAGCGTTGTTTCTGTCTCATCACGAAGGTGAAGTAGCGGGTAGTTGTATTACCGTGACTATGGAGGGTACACGTCCGCTATTAATTGAAATTCAAGCGTTAGTAGATGAGAGTCATGCGCCTAGCCCAAAAAGGTTATGTGTTGGTTTAGAACAAAACCGTTTAGCGATGTTATTAGCCGTTTTACATCGTCATGCAGGCATCCCATGTTTTGACCAAGATGTGTTTATAAACGCTGTGGGCGGTGTCAAAATTTCTGAACCTGCGGTCGATTTAGCTGTATTACTTTCAATTGTTTCTTCTTTAAAAAACAAACCATTATATAATAAACTTATAGTGTTTGGTGAGGTTGGTTTGGCGGGTGAAGTGCGACCTGTGCAAGGCGGCCAAGTGCGTTTAAAAGAGGCCGCGAAATTAGGTTTTACTAAGGCAATCGTACCTAAGGCGAATGCGCCAAAAACTAAAATTGCTGGTCTGGAAGTGATTGCGGTGGAGCGCCTAGAACAAGCTTTAAACCAACTTAGAAATAGTTAAAACTTAAAAATTGTTTAAGCTAAAGTTTATTTAATCTACACTGTTTGCAATTAAATTCGCACAAGAAATTCCACTCCTAATTGCACCTTCTATCGTGGCAGGGTAATCTGCATAAGTATAATCACCTGCTAGATACAGTCGTGGTTGTAGCGTTTTATTGGTTGGTCTGGCTAAGTTTGGCGCGCAGGAAAAGGTGGCGCGTTTTTCAGCAATTACTTTGTGCCACAAGGGTTTTGGCATGTCTGGGAATACATGATGAAGCTCTTTAGCGATGCGCAATGCTAGCTCATCTTGGCTTAATTTTTGATGCTTGCCTGTGGCGCTAACAATCACCGCGAGCAAACCTTTTTGGTCGCAAAGTTGACCTCTATCAAAAACCCATTGCCCCAATGTGCCTGACAAGCCATACATCACATTTGAAAGTTTAAAATCGGGCGGGTATTGCAGATAGATGGTGTAAATAGGTTGATAACTATAGTTTTGTGTTTGTTTGTATACTGTTTGTAGCTTAGGGATTAGCTCTATGAGTTTATCTAGTCTAGCGGCTGGTGCAGCAATGACTACATGACTAAAATATGCTTTGCCGTCACGAGTTGTTAAACTAAAACCATCACCATCACCTTCAAGTTGGCGAATACGTCTATTTAGTTTTATTTTTGCGCCATTAATTTGTAGGTAGTTTGCGATTGGATTTGCAATGATTTTTGATAAATCAGCGC
>JAYTRW010000121.1:0-5941 GCA_043745985.1 Methylotenera sp. | reverse complement strand
CGCTTTTTAACTTATCGGCCTCTAAATTAATCAACTCAATCTCATCAGGTTTTTCAATATCACCTGTCAGTAACACGCTACCTGCTTGACTGGTCACTTTTAACACGCAGCTTCGGTCGTTATCTTTAATGCGTTCATCATCATAGCTTTCAGCACGCGGATGCAGTATTTCAAACACTACGCCATCCCAAACCCACCGTTGACCTGCGAAACAACGCAATTTTCTTTGTGTAGATGGAATATCCGCATCTTCTGGCAGTGAGCTATCAAGCCACGCAACGGGCATGAGTGCTAGCACCGACGCCATACCGCCACTGTGGTCAATGTCATTATGGCTTACAACAAAGCCATCCACCTTTTTGATGCCTTCGCCATGTAAAAATGGCACCACTATTCGACTGCCTGCGTCGCTTTGCTCATTATATTTAGGGCCAGAATCGTAGACCAAACTGTGTTTAGCGGTCTGGACGACCACACTTAAACCTTGCCCTACATCCAACACCGTCACTTTCATATCGCCTAATGCAGGTCGTATTGGTACAAGCAGCAACATCGGTAGAAAGCCCAGCAAACCCATCCACCGCATAGGAAAGCCACGAGGCAGCAATAACCAAAGTACGCCTAACATTGCAGGGATCAAAGTCCACGCGGCAGGTTCGTGTTGTTGCCATGTGACCATCGGCAGTTGATTCAGCCACTTAAGTGCAAACATACCAACTTCTAGCGCTTTATAGGACAAATGCAGCGGTATATTCGTCAACACATTCGCAGGTAAAAAGCTTCCAAGTAACGCTAATGGCGTCACAACAAAGCTAATCAATGGAATTGCGAAGGCATTCGCAACAGGTGAAATGATTGAAGCCTGCCCGAACAATACTAACAATAATGGCAACATGCCGATGGTGACCGCATATTGCGTTTTTAGCGCGGCTTGAAACCAGTGAGTTTGACCGATGCGCCCACCCAGCGCATAAGCTAACATGGCAACAGCGCCAAACGACAACCAAAAACCAGGAGAGCTCACCGCCCAAGGATCGAGCAAAACCACAATCAACAAAGCCATTGCCAAGACTTGTGAAATGACTAATTGCCGCCCTGACCATAATGCAATAGCAAACACCAAGAGCATATAAAAAGTACGTTGTGATGGCACAGAGAAGCCTGCAATCAAAGAGTATGCTAAAGCAACCACCACACCAGCAATCGTCGCGGCTTTGCGTGTAGGCAACTGCATCACCAATCGGTGACTTCGTCGCCAGAAAAAACTCACAAAGCCAAACGCCAATCCAGCCAGCATGGTGATATGAAGCCCAGAAATCGACATTAAATGCGAAGTGCCTGTGCGCAAAAACACTTGCCAATCCTCCACATCAATTTGGCTATCATCACCCATCACCAGCGCTTGAATAATGCCGCTATACGGTTTGCCTTCCAGTACTTTTATAATCCGCTTTTGTACTTGTTCACGCAAATGCTCAACGACATAACTAGGCCGCCAAACAAAGTCGTCTATTTTTTCGAAACCTGCTTTGCTTTTTATGCTGCCAGTAGCACGAATATTTTCCGCCAGCGCCCATGACTCAAAATCAAAGCCATGCGGATTCACCGTGCCATGTGGTCGCTTTAATCGGACGACCATCGACCAACGCTCCCCGGCATGAAATTGATTTAAATCGCCCGAGTCTTCTTCAACCTCCTTATTACTGTAGCGACTACCGCTATGCTGAAATGCACGATATTGATTTAAGCTAAGATGCTTGGGAACGATTGCTCCCTTTGTAAATATCTTTTCCACATCAAATTTAAAACGTTCACCGCGCTCCGTAGCTTCTGGCGTGCTCGCGACGACACCTTCAATGGCAATATCTTTTTGCTCCCAAGCATGCGGCAACGCATCGCTCATGCGCCAATAGGCAAAACCACTAGCCCAGCAAATACCTAATAAAAAGGCAGCTGCATACAATAAAATTCGCTTTAAAAGTTTGAGTTTAAGAGTGCTAGGGGTAAAGCGAGAATAAGTAGCGAGTATAACTATCGCCACAAAAAAAGCGCATGTCAGCCAAGCCATGCTTGGGAGTTGCGCTAATTGTTGTACGTTCCATGCACCAAAAACAAACATCAGCGCTACAAAAATCATACTGTTTATTGCTTACAAAGGTTGTAACTTGCCGTCAACCAACTTATATTGACGCTGCATTTTCTTAGCAAGCTCTAGGTCATGCGTCACTACCACCAAGCTTCTTTGCTGCACTTGATTCACTTCCAACAATAGATCAAACACTGCATGTGCTGTGTGGCGATCGAGGTTGCCTGTAGGCTCATCGGCCAAAATGCATTGTGGTTGCGTTACTAGCGCACGTGCTACAGCGGCACGTTGACGCTCACCGCCTGAAAGTTCACCAGGCATATGCTCCATGCGATGTTTCAAGCCAACTTTAGTGAGCGTTTCAGCCGCCAATGTAAGCGCTTGCTCTCGCGGCATGCGGCGAATAAACAAGGGCATAGCAACATTCTCAAGCGCTGTGAACTCTGGTAATAAGTGATGGAACTGATAAACAAAACCCAACGACTGATTGCGAATTTCGCCTTTTTTTGCTTCGCTCATTGCCGCCATATTTTGGTCAAGAATACGCACTTCGCCACCACTTGGCGCATCTAAGCCGCCGAGCAAATGTAATAAGGTACTTTTGCCAGATCCAGAGGTACCGACAATCGCAATCTGCTCCCCCGCACCCACACTTAAGTCTATGCCGTTCAGTACGGCGACTTCTAAGCCTTCATAAGTTTTATGTAAGGCCTGACAAGAAACAATGCTATTCACCGTACTACTTACTACACTACTCATACCTTAACGCCTCGGCAGGGTTGATTTTACTGGCGCGCCAGCTAGGATATAAAGTAGCCAGCAGACTTAAGACAAACGAGACAATCACAATCGTAATCACGTCAGGCCAAATCAAATCTGAAGGCACTTCGCTAATTTGATACACATCTTTTGCCAAAAATTGTATGTGGAACAGGCCTTCAATAAACGGAATAATCACATCAATATTCAACGCAACAATCACACCAAACACCGCGCCTATCAAGGTACCGATTAAGCCAATTAACGCACCTTGTACAATAAAAATCGCCATAATACTGGCTGGACTAGCGCCAAAGGTGCGCATAATCGCAATGTCGGCACGCTTATCTGTCACCGCCATCACTAGCGTGGAAACAATATTAAAAGCCGCAACTGCAACGATTAAGGTCAAAATAATGAACATCACACGCTTTTCCATTTGTACCGCTTTGAAAAAGTTTGCATGTTGCTGCGTCCAATCGGTCACATAATACGCGCTGGTCGGATTGGATGCGCCATTCAAATCTTTAGAAATTGAGGCGGCTACGTTAGGTGCAATAAATAAATCATCTAGCTTCAAGCGGACGCCCGACACCTTATTATCCATACGGTAGAGCTTAGCGGCGTCATCCATGTGAATAAGTGCTAGGCCAGCGTCATACTCCTGCATGCCACTGCTGAACAAGCCAATCACGGTAAACTGCTTTAAGCGTGGCACGACGCCTGCTGGCGTAAACTGCCCTTGCGGAGCCATCACCACCACTTTGTCGCCCATTTGCGCGCCTAAGTTATACGCCAAATCCGTGCCTAAAATAATGCCAAATTCGCCCGCACGCAAGTCATTTAAGCGGCCAACGCGCATGCTCTTGCCTAAATCAGCGACTTTATCTTCAGCCGCAGGCAACACACCGCGAATAATGGCACCTTGCACGCCTTGACCATAGCTCAACATAGCCTGTGCGGCAATGTAAGGCGCACTCGCCAACACGTGCTCACGCTTAACAGATGACTCAGCAATATTAGGCCAATCACTCAAGGTGTTATTGCTACCAGTAATTTCCAAATGCGATGCCACACCCAAAATTCGCGTACGCAGATCTTTTTGAAAACCGTTCATCACGGATAGCACAATAATGAGTGCAGCCACGCCAAGCGCAATCCCAATCATACTGGTGAGTGAGATAAATGAAATGAAATGATTTTTACGTTTAGCGCGCGTATAGCGCATGCCAACGAATAATTCAAATACGGAAAAACTGGCGATAATGGATTTTATTTTTTGTAACATAGGCTAAATTCTAACAGGGTTACAGATTCGCTTAGAAACAAATTGTAATCATGCGTAATGTAAAGATTGTTAATTTAGAGCTTAGTCATTTTAATAGGCGAAGACTTACTTGAGAATGCGTATTTAAAGTGAATCTAAGTAGACTGAGATTACTTTAATGAGCAAACGCATCTGCCATTAGTTGCTGATTGAATAAAGTTCCTTCAGTTTCCAATAAAGAACTTAAAGCTGCGGGTTTGTGTTTAAGATAGCCCTGAGTAAAATCTACGCCCATTTCCTTTAGCATATTCTCTACTGCTTGGCTTTCAACCCATTCAGCAATCGTTTTTTTGCCTGTGACTTTAGCCACCTCTGCAATACAACGTACAGTGGCCTGACCAATCTTATTTTCAAGTAAATCGGTGATAAATTGTCCGTCTATCTTTAAGTAATCTACGGCCAAGCTATTTAAATAGCCAAAAGATGAAACACCGCTGCCAAAATCATCAAGAGAAAATTTAATGCCGTGCCCATTCATTGCTTGAATAAAGTTTTGGGCGTCAACAATATTGGTGATTGCTGCAGTTTCAGTCACCTCAAAGCAAAGCTTGCTACAGTCAATCGCTGTCGTTTCAATGAGACTCAATACGTCCCGATGAAAAGCAATGTCGCTTAAAGATTGCCCAGAAAGATTCACCGAAATAGCTTCTATATGGCTGAGGGAATCAGCATTGACTTTCATCCACGCAAATATTTGTGCAATCACCCAACGATCGATGCGCGACACAAGATTAAATCTTTCCGCTGCAGGTAGGAAAGCGTCTGGTTGAATAAATCCGCCCGACTTGTCTTTCATGCGAATGAGAATTTCGGCATGCTCTAAACCTTGATGTTTGAGCGGCATAATACGCTGACAAAACAACACGAAACCATCGTATTCCAAAGCCTGCTCAATACGACTCACCCACTGCACATCATTTCTATGCGTTTCGGTTAAATGATCATCATAATAAAGATGCAGACGATTTCGGCCCGCCAGCTTTGCTTCATGACATGCTCTGTCTGCCGCCTGCATCAAACTAGTATCGCTAGCCCAGCCTTTATCTATCATCACCAAACCCAAGCTAGCATCTACGCAAAAGGATTGTTCGTTACACACAAATCGAAACGCTTCAATCGCACGGCAAATTTTCTTTGCTATGGCTATCGCTTTTGCAGTGTCACATTTATACAGAATCACAGCAAACTTATTGTCGCCTATCCTAGCCAGTGTGTCGGTATTGCGAATACATGATTGCATGATGGCGCTGACGTCTTTAAGCAAGGCGTCACTGGCAGAATATCCACTGCTATCACTAACGGCTTTCAGCTGATCTAAATCGATATACATCAAGGCATTTTGCAGATTTAGTCCGCGATTTTCGTTGATAAATTTTTGTAGCCTATGCTCAAATTCAGCCTGGTTAACCAAGCCAGTTAGCGCGTCGTGTGTAGTGCGGTACGAAAGCTCCTCCGCCATTTGGCGCTGCACAGCCATATCGTTAAATACTAAAACCACACCTATCGTTTTGCCTTCGCTATCCAATATAGGCGAAGCAACATCTTCAATGGTTGCAGACAAGTTGCTAGACTTGGATTCAATTGCATTGATGATACTTTCCCGAGCCAGCAGCGCTCTACTCGCCGCAGTTTTGGCTTTAAACCAAAAGCGTTGCTTGCCCAGTAATCGACTCGACGAGACTTTAGAAGAGGTTTTAGTGCCACACGTTTCATTTGCCTGCTTAGCTATTTCAGCAAACAAGCGCTCAGGCACAGAATCTAACGCTATT
>JAYTRW010000120.1:0-1832 GCA_043745985.1 Methylotenera sp. | reverse complement strand
TGCCACCGATTAAGAAGTGGCCAAATGCTTCAATCACTTTACCTGCAGCATCAGGGCCATTGTGACCTTCAGCTAACACTACGCGAGTTGAAGCTACGTTAAGTGATAAACGTAGCATGGTGGTCATTAACAGTACAGTTGGGAATGCGATAAAGTCGAGTGCTTTTTTGGTTTGTAAGCCAATGAGCAATACCATGATTGAGATGGCGATATTGAAGCTAAACAGTACATCTAAAATAAGGGCTGGTAGTGGCAATATCATCATTGCCAAAAGCAAGATGATAATGGCGGGCGCCGCCACATTACGGCTTACGAGTTTATTCATCCAAGGTGGTAAATTTAGCGCGTTCATTAGATGAATACCCTTGTATCAGTAAATTCAGCATCTTCATCATCAGCAACGCCAGGTGCTGCTAATAGGCTATGCGGATCAAGTGCATCGGGCACGGCAAGAGTTGTTGGAATATCTGGGTAAAAACCGCCATCCTTTTTGAAGTTGCGCATTTGGAACACGTAAGCCAACACTTCAGCGACTGCTGAATATAAAGCTTCAGGGATTTCGTTACCAAGTTCGGTGTGTGTGTATAAAGCACGCGCCAATTTTGGTGATTCCATGATTAACACTTTGTGCTCACCAGCGATTTCACGAATCTTAAGTGCAACTTCATCCGCTCCTTTAGCCACAACTACAGGGGCGCGCATACCTTCGTCTTGATATTTAATAGCCACTGCATAATGGGTTGGGTTGGTAATCACTACGTCTGCATTTGGAATTTCAGACATCATTCTGCGTTTAGCCATTTCACGTTGTTGTTGGCGAATTTTGGCTTTAATTTCTGGGTTACCATCAGACTCTTTAGATTCTTGACGAACTTCTTCTTTAGTCATTTTTAGCTTATTAGCGTAATGGTAAAGTTGATATGGCACATCAATCGCCGCAATAAACACCAAGGTGCTGACGATGGTTAAAAAGCCAGTCAACATTAAACTTCCAACTTCGGAGATGCTTGATTTCAACGGTATAGTAGATAGTGTCAGTATCGGCTCCATATCATGTGAAATGACGGTGTAAGCGACTACTCCAACGAGCATCACTTTTGCGATTGATTTAACTAATTCAACTAGTGAGTTTTTAGAAATAATATTGCTTAAGCCTTTAATAGGATTCAAGCGATTAAATTGTGGTAAGAATGCCTTACCGCTAAATATCCAACCACCTACTAGCACTGGCGCGGCAATGGCGACTGCAACTAAAATTAAAGCTAGCGGCGCAAATGCCGTTAACAAGGAGTAAATAGAGTCTGCTGTTCTCATGAGTAAGACAGTGGGTTCAAACGCTGCAGTACGATCAAACTGTAAACCTGAACTCATTGTGGTTTTCAATGCTTGATTAAGATGTTCACCCATCATCAATATGGTTAAGCCAGCGGTGAAAAGCACAGTCACAGTTGCCAGCTCGCGAGAGCGTGGCACATCGCCTTCTTTCCGAGCGTCTTCTAAGCGCTTGGAGGAGGCCTGTTCTGTTTTTTCTAAATCGCTGTCCTCTGCCATGACGACTCCTAAAGTTCGTTCAAATCAACATTTAAGTAAAAAATATTTTTTGTTACTTTGTTGACACCATGGGATGAATTATCAGGCGGGTTGATGCGATTGCATCTTTGGAATAAAAGGGTGAAACCAGCCCTTTCTTTAGTGGCTACAGTGAGATTTCACCTAAATAACACTCTAAAACAGCATTTTTTGTAAATTATTTTTTTAATTTATATTAATATAATCATATAGTTATAATTTATTTTAAAAATATTTAATATTTATTTGAAGATTTTCTAAAG
>JAYTRW010000119.1:0-1834 GCA_043745985.1 Methylotenera sp. | reverse complement strand
GGGTGCAAAAAAACTACATCAGTTAAACTACATTAGCTTCATACCAACAGCTTTATATCGACATTCACATTTACTTTCTTAACTCGCTCACCTGCTCTGGTGTTAACAAAGCTAACACTTGATATTCACGCTCAGGCTGCAATACAGCTAGCTTCGCTGTGCCATTGGCAATACTATCCGCAGCAATGTTGGCAATCGTTTCATCGTAAGTTTTTGCTAGTGCCATATCACGCAGCAAACTACGTGCATATTCAATCGCTTCAATATTTGAGCTAATCACGGGCATTTGTTTATTTAAAATTTGCGAAAACGCACCACGTTGCTCTGCTGTCAGCGCTACGCCTTGCAAGAATGGAAAGCTAAACGCATCCACATCAATATTCTTAACACTCAGCTTTGGTGACGATAATGTCGGCGCTGCTTTTACAGCACTAGTTGCAACACTCGGCATTGCGCTAAACGGAAATGAATCTGCCAACGCATTGCTAGATAAACTCATACTTGCAACAGAAAATACTGCAACGGCTAACAGAGAGTTAACTTTCATTTGTTTGGTTTTCATGATGACTCCTCATTAATTTAGGTCAACTTAACTGATTCTGCTGGCCTCTCGATATGCAAACCATTATAGGCAGAGCCACGTTAATTTAAGTTAAGCGCAAGTAAAGCTGCGTAAATTTTTCTGAGTAAGTTTTCTAGCCCGCGCCAGAAATGTACTTTTTCTAAAAGAGGGTTCAATACATTGGTCATCACGCAATAATGTGTATTTTTATCACCGCTATGATGCTTACTATGCTGGCGAGGCCCTTGTAAGATTTGAGCCGCCTGCAACCATTTCACGACAGCATGTTTTTCTGAATGATTTTGATGCGACCATTTATGAATTTGGTTAGCGTTGGTAATTAACACTGAAAACAGCACAACTTCCCAACTCAACGCATTAAACCACCAAGTGCTGGCTATCAGCACAACACAAGCTAAAACAATATCCCATGAACTATGCCACCAACTTTTTTTAAGAAGCTCGCGTGGGCGTGTGTGGTGCAACTGGTTATCAACTGCAATTTGGTGAATAAAACGCATGCCAGGCTTTGCCTATACATCTTCTAACCAATGAATAAAACCAGAAACAAAGTCTGCCAACAATGTAAGCAATAAGACCTTAATGGCAATTAGCATTTCAACACTCCAAATTTAAAACTCTCAAATGAGAGCAATTGAAGTGTATTTAACAGATACTTTATCTACAAAATTGACGCATATAAGTATTGAATAATAATACCAAAAGGTGAGCTACACGGTGCGCTAGTTGGTGAAACCAAGAATTGAATTAACAGTGAAGTGAGTTAAAGCTATTGGCTGTCAGTTTTTTAATCATGGATGCTAATAAACCATCACGCCACGGCCGCAGTGTGGTTGCCATGCTAAAGCCAGTACGTTGACTCAACGGCAAGCGCTGATCTTGATGTTTAAGTTCGTTAAATAACAAACTTAACCGACCTAAATGTTTGGAAATCTCATCGAGAGAAGCGGCAGACAGCATGCCAGATACAAATTGTTGCTGACCACCTGCGCTTTCAATATCGCCCTCCATAAAGTCTTTTTGTACTGTTTGGCTTAACGCACGTTGAATTGGCCCATTGTTGCGCCACGAGAAATTAGGAGAAATCAGCAATCGAATGCGGTTGTTAGGCTCTAAATCAATCACTCGCAACTTATCCAGCACCAACAAGTAATGCACCAAGTCTGCAGGGTTAATGGGATAGTGCGCTAGAATATTGTCAAACGCCCAACCATTCACCACTAAAAAGGCCACGCCGAGCAAACGCATATC
>JAYTRW010000118.1:0-1837 GCA_043745985.1 Methylotenera sp. | reverse complement strand
CTTCTAAAATAACGCAAACCTCTTCCTCGGTATAATTCACAGTTTTAGCGCCGACACTTGAATGCCAAATGCCAGCAAAAAAATGTTCGCTCGGGTCTGTGTAGTGGTTGTATGTTTCCATGGTGATTTTGGTGCTGGCGTCACTAGCAACACCTGCTATTACGAGTTCTTGCGGTACTGTAGCCAGTTCAACCTCTACTTTGTTGGTGGCGAAATCAATCACATCGTTTATTGTTTTATTCACTGCATAATTCCTTTAAAAGATCATTAAATACGCTTACTAATTTTGCAATATCAGCCTCTGTTGTGGCAGGGCAAATTAACATCATGTTGTGAAATGGTGTGAGTAAAACGCCACGATTTAGTAAATATAAATGTATGGCAGACTCTATCGTGTCGTTTTGTGTGGCACGGGCTTCTGTGGCATTTTGGGGCGGCTTTTCGCAAAACTGCAATTCAAGCCGAGCACCCATGCGGCTAATATTCCAAGGTAAATTATGTACCGCGATTGCGGTGCTTAGTTGAGTTTCTAGCATAGCGGCCAGTGCAAGCATGTGTTGGTATGCCGCTTCGGTAGCGGTTTCGCGCAACGTTGCGTTAATGGCTGCTAGCGTCATCATATTGCCAGACAAGGTCGTGCCTATGCCAGAATGTCCAGCAGGTGCGTTGTCTTTTGCGGCTTTCATTTGGCCTGCCATAGTCTCGCTAAAGCCATAGGCTGCTGCTGGTAGGCCACCTGCGATGGGTTTGCCAACCACTAAGAAATCAGGCGTGACGTGATTGGCTTTCGCCCAGCCGCCACGAGCTGTTGATATTGTGTGGGTTTCATCTAGCGTTAATAAGGTGCCGTATTTTGTGGTGAGCGCGCGCAAGCTTTCAATAAAACCCTTATGCGGTAACACCATGCCGCAGTTGGTGAGCGCGGGTTCGGTGAGTAGCACTGCGATATCACCTTTGGCTAATTCGCGTTCAACGGCGGCTAAATCATTAAAGGGCACGGCTGTTGTATGTAGGCCTAAGTCATACACTTGCCCTAACAAGCTGGCTCGGTTGACCGTTTTTCCGTCAATCATATCTATTTCAGTGTCGTCAATTGTTCCATGATAACAGCCATCAAATACTAGTAGCCGGTTCCTACCTGTGACGGCACGCGCCCAGCGCAACACAAAGCGATTTGCATCGGTCGCGGTGGTAACCAGCTGCCAATAATCTAAGCCAAAGAAATCGCTTAGAGCGTCGCCAACATCAGGCGCTATTGTTGATGGCAACATTGCTGTGTAGCCGCGACAGGCTTGTGCGGCGATAGCTTTAGCGACTGCCGCAGGGCTATGACCAAACATGGCGCCCGTGTCACCCAAGCAGAAGTCTGTGTAATCAATACCGTCAGCGCAGGTGAAGTGTGAGCCTTCGGCGTGACTGATAAATAGAGGAACAGGCGTACCCCAATCGTTCATCCAGTGCATAGGTACGCCGTACAGAAAGTGTTGGTTAGCCTTGGTTGATAATTCAGCAGAGTTGGGATGTAACTTCACGTATTTGTCGCGTTCACTTGCGAGAAGGGCGCTAGCATTATCGATTAAGTTGGTATTTAACATGATGAGCAACTTTAAATTTAAAATTTTGAGCTTTAAAATAAATTAAGTGGTTCTAACAAAAATGCTCAATTGGCTCTATTTGTTAAACCAAAGATTTAGTTTAACATTTAACGAATAGTCTGTATAAATAGTGCGTACAAATATTTTGTATAACTGTATGCTAATGGTAGATCAATTGAATTGAAGGGGAGGCTTATGGATCACGGTTTTGCATTTAGCTCTGTAGGAGGTTTTCTGGGCCT
>JAYTRW010000117.1:0-1838 GCA_043745985.1 Methylotenera sp. | reverse complement strand
ATACCTGAGCCGATTTTGTTGCTAGAAGGTTTTTTTGAGGCATTAGAATTGCCCGAAATAGTTGCCAATAATTTGTGGATTGTGGTGCATGCCCAATGGCAAGTAGAGATTTTGTTAGTTGCCAAGCTTGCTAAACCTTTGCATGTATGGCTGAAAATGGATAGTGGCATGCATCGAGTCGGTTTGTCGCCAAGTGAGTATATGCAAGCTTATGAGCGCCTTAATAATCACAAAAACGTGGCAAAAATAGTGATGATGACGCATTTCGCTAACGCAGATAATGTGAACTCGAACTATACTTTGCAACAAATTCAGATTTTTCAAAAGGTCACTCAAGGGTTAAGCGCAGAAACTAGCTTGGCGAATTCAGCCGCAATTTTAGGTTGGAAACAAGCTAAATGCTTAGGTGATACAAAAAACCAGTGGACTAGGCCAGGCATCATGCTATACGGCGCAGACCCTTTAATGAATGCTGAAACCAAATTAAAACCTGTGATGCAAATGACTTCAAAAATAATTTCGATTAGGAGCATCAAACAGGGTGAATCTATAGGCTACGGCAGCATATTCACCGCTGAACGTGACACGGTAGTCGGCGTGGTGGCTTGCGGCTATGCAGATGGCTATCCACGGTCGGCCGTGACAGGAACACCTATGGCGGTAGATGGTCAAATGACACGCTTAATCGGCCGCGTTTCTATGGATATGCTATTTGTCGATTTAACTGACATTCCCAATGCGACCATTGGCAGCCAAGTAGAGTTATGGGGTAATCAAGTGGCTGCCAATGCGGTGGCTACCAGTGCTGGCACCATTGCTTATGAACTATTTTGCAATGTAAAACGTGCACATTTTCAATACTTTGATGCCGCCAATATATAAGCCGCCATATTTAGCACCGCATATCTTCTTATACTTTAATATTGGTCTACATTATAATCTTGCTACATTCACTTTTTCAAAAAAGGACTTCATATGCACGTTATTCAAACATCAAACGCACCTGCCGCAATTGGCCCATATTCTCAAGCGATGGTAGTGGGTGATTTATTATTTACTTCAGGTCAAATTCCATTACGTGCGGATGGCACTTTAGTTGAAGGCAATATTACTGTGCAAACCACACAAGTTTTAGCGAATTTAAAAGCAGTCATTGAAGCTGGTGGTTCAAGCTTAGATAAAGTGGTTAAAACGACTGTATTTTTAAAGAATCTGGACGATTTCGTCGCCATGAATAAAGTGTACGCCGAAACTTTTGGCACACACACGCCAGCACGTTCAACCGTACAAGTGGCTAAATTGCCACGCGATGTATTGGTGGAAATTGAAGCGATCGTTTCTTTAGCTTGAGTCTATCTTAATAGAAAAGAATCGTCTGGAAGCCTTTAGCGATGGCGTGATTGCCATTATCATTATCATTATGGTGCTGGCGTTGAAAGTGCCGCATGGCAGTGACTTTTCCTCCCTAGAACCCTTACTACCCGTATTTCTAAGCTATGTGTTGAGCTTTATCTATGTGGGTATTTATTGGAACAATCATCATCACATGTTGCAGACGGTTCAACATGTGAAAGGGAATATCTTGTGGGCTAATTTACACTTGCTGTTTTGGCTGTCATTATTCCCGTTTGTTTCTGGCTGGATGGGTGAGAATCACTTCGCAGCCATGCCATCTGCGCTTTATGGGCTAGTGTTGTTGATGGCAGCCATCGCTTATTCGATATTGCAACGTACTATTATTGTTAGCCAAGGTAAAAATTCTTTACTAGCCAAAGTGGTGGGACGTGACATTAAAGGTAAGTTATCTTCCTTACTTTATATTGCAGGCATTATCGCGG
>JAYTRW010000116.1:0-1842 GCA_043745985.1 Methylotenera sp. | reverse complement strand
GAGTGCTTTCAAATAATGGAGGTGATGCTGAATCTGCAGTTTGAGCAATTGATTTAGTCTCTTCTAGAGGTTTTGCAGTTGTTACATAATCAGCATGTATCATCGCCGCTTGTGGCGTTGTTTGTACTTTTAAATGATCTATGCTGTGAGATAGTGCAGGTGCGCTTTGTACCCACAAATAAGCGCCGCCAGCCAACAATACCATCAGCCCACTAATCTTTAAAAATGGTACGCCATGTTTAGCGTGATAGTGCTGATTCAGATACGGCGTGACCACAGCTGGCTGTAGTGCATTGTTTGGACTGGATGTAATCATTTTTTCGGCGTCATTAGACCCAGCACCGCGCTGTTCTAGGTCTTTTAGCATTTGATTAATTAAGCTCATGTTCAGTCTTCAATCGTGATGGGGTTTTATTAACTTAATTTTGGTAAAACCAAAAATGCGCTGCCGCAAATACACAAAAATAGAGATAAGCTAAAGCCGTGTAAGCGTAACTTTCTCCATGTTGACTCTATCGATTTAGTGTCTGATATAGCTGCAAACGCTTCGACTAAGCCTACTTGTTGTTTGCCTTTGCCATAGGCTGCTAATAAGGCTTTGTGCGCCAATATATTCACTAATCTTGGGACACCGTTAGACTTCAAATATAAAAGTGTTAGCGCGGCGCCACTAAACATGCGGCTGCCTTGATAACCTGCAATGATTAAACGGTGGCTTAAGTAATATTGCATCTCGTCGCGACTTAATCTATCCAACTGATATTCAAAAGTAATCCGTTGTTTTAGCTGTCTGATGGAGGCATGGTTAAGTTTGTCTTCAAGTTCTGGTTGACCAAAAATCACCACTTGCAGTAGTTTTCTTTTTTCAGTTTCCAGATTACTAAGTAAGCGCAGCCCTTCTAATGTTTCTATAGGCATTGCTTGCACTTCATCAAGGCAAACAACTACTTTGATGCCTTTACGGGCAAAGTCTAGTAATGCGTGAGTCAAGGCAGTTAACAGCGCATGTTGAGTCACCACATTAGGTAGGGCGATACCTAATTCCTCGGCTAATACCATCAATAGTGATTGCGGCTCTAAATAAGGGTTTGGTACATAAGCCACTTTAAAACTGCTATCGAGGCTAGACATAAGCTTGCGGCATAGCAACGTCTTCCCTGTGCCGACTTCGCCTGTAATTTTGATAAATCCTTCGCCAGATAGAACGGCAAATAGCAAGGTATTCAGGCCCTCTTGATAGCTGTGCGATGCAAAATAGAAGCTGGTGTCAGGCGTAATGCTGAAAGGTGCTTCGCTTAATCCAAAATGTTTTAGGTACATCATTTATTCGCTCACAGTCGACGTTTGTGCGACGTTGCCATTGTTTTGCATATAGTCGCTACGCTGCATATTTTCTATACGCTTTTGGCTAGATAAAGCATCATTACTCCAGCTCTCTTGGCCCTGCACAACGGTGGCTTTAAGCAAGATAACCAATTCTGTTTTACTGGTCGTTGAGCCTTTTTGGCGGAAAGCATTGCCGACGCCTTTAATGTCACCTAAGCCTGGTACTTTAGATTTATTGCTGATAGCGCTCTCTGTCATCAATCCACCAATCGCAATCACGCGACCATCATGGGTACGCACAATGCTATCGGTTTCGCTGACATTGCTAGAAGCAAGTGGTAGGTTGATTGCACCAGACGCGCCGCCAAGGTTCAACTGTTTATTCACGGTAGTCACTTGGCTGATAGAAGGGTGCATGTGCAAGATGATGTTGTCATCTTTATCAATCTGCGGTGTGACATCTAGCGCAATACCTGAGAAGAATGGTTGTAATGTTACTTCGGGCGAGGTTGTTGT
>JAYTRW010000115.1:0-1871 GCA_043745985.1 Methylotenera sp. | reverse complement strand
CCTGGCCATACTTTAAATGCGCATTCTTCAATAAGCGTAACAGTTTGCGGTCATTACGGACATGTACTTCCCGATCGACTAATAGCGCCAAGCGCTCTGTAATGGTCTAATAAAACGAGACACCTTTTTAGAGATTATAATCAACTAACGAGGTGTTAAATGAATCAGGCAAAAAGAGTATTTACAATAGAGTTCAAACAAGAGTGCGTTAATTTAGTGTTGAACCAGAGTTATAGTGTTATGCAAGCTGCTGGCGCAATGGGTGTGGGTGAATCCACCTTGCAACGTTGGGTCAGGCAGTATCGTAAAGAGCTTGCGGGCATTACACCACAAGCCTCAGCAATTAGGCCTGAACAACAACACATTCAGGCCTTGGAAGCTGAAATCAGGAGGCTTAAGCGAGATAACGATCTGTTAAAAAAAGCTTCGGCCTTCTTCGCCACCGAAATGCAAAACAGCAACAACCGTTAGGCATTGCATTGAAGAAGGCAGGATTTAATGTGACAGAAATATGCCGTCATTTGTGCGTGCCACGCAGCAGTTATTATCGTCGCAGCAAGCCTAAGCTAATCAATCCCCACAAAGTAAGGCTAAAGGCGGCTATAGGACATATTCACCAGGAAATGGATGCACCGTAGAATGCGAGATGAGCTGCAAGCACAAGGTTTTAAGGTGGGTCGTTATAAAGTACGGAGCCTCATGAAAGCTTTAACCCTCAAGGCTAAGTGCCCTAAGGCACATCGTTATCCTGCGTCTGGGCGTGCATCAGTCACTGCGCCCAATACGCTCAATCGGCAATTTAACCCTAACGAGCAGAACACGCATTGGTCAGGTGATATTACCTATATTCGTACGCAGCAAGGCTGGCTTTACCTAGCGATCGTTTTGGATTTGTATTCACGCCGTGTGGTGAGCTGGGCATTCTCAAGCCAACCCAATAGCGAGCTGAGTGTCCGCGCACTGGAGGTCGCAGTACAGCATCGCAGACCAACACAGCCATTATTGTTTCACACCGATCAAGGAGTGCAATATTCAAGTGATGCATTTCAGCAATCGTTACTCAATAACAAAATCAATGCCAGCATGAGTCGACGCGGCAATTGCTTGATAACGCAGTGACGGAACGATTTTTTAGAAGTTTAAAATCAGAAAGGGTGAACTACCGACAATACAATACAAAACAAGACAAGAGGCGATGGTGGATATTGCCGATTATATTGAACCGTTTGATAATCGAAAAAGAAGGCATTCAACATTAGGAAATATTTCGCCTGTAGAATATGAACTGAAATACCAACAAAAATCTATCGAAGTGTCTCAATTTAGTTGACCCTTACAGTCCGTAATGACCGCAAACTGTTACGCTTATTGAAGAATGCGCATTTAAAGTATGGCCAGGCGGCCATTGAAGACATTGATACGCGACCAAGCCGCGGCATTGATCGGCGCGAAGTGATGAGCATGGCCTTGGGGGATTGGGTCGGTGCTGGTCGCAGCGTGCTGATTACTGGACCGACGGGGGCTGGTAAATCCTGGCTGGCTTGTGCACTGGCCCAATATGCTTGTCGTCGCGGACACTCGGTGCTCTATCAACGCGTGCCGCGTTTACAGGAAGAATTACGAATCAGACATGGCAGTGGCACGTTTGGTAAATGGCTAATCCAACTGGCTAAAACAGACGTGTTGGTACTGGATGATTGGGGCATGGGTGCCATTGACAGCATGACGCGCTCTGATTTATTGGAAATCATTGATGACCGCGCCTCTCACAAAGCCACGATTATTACCAGCCAACTGCCTATTGAACACTGGCATGCCTGGATTGGTGACGCCACAATTGCGGATGCTGTACTTGATCGTATTATGCAACG
>JAYTRW010000114.1:0-1877 GCA_043745985.1 Methylotenera sp. | reverse complement strand
ATTTGAAAGAAATCGAATATCGCTACAATCACAAAAACGATAACGTCTTTAAACTACTTTTGAAACTCTACTTTAGTTACGTTTCACCCTAATTACCTTGTTCTAAATATGTCTATTTTTATAAGATGAATGTTAGCTATTTATAAATAGAGCAAGTAGCTTGAACAAAGTTGCATGTTATAAAACCATATTGTCCATCAGTACAATATATTTTTTTTCCAATTAGGTATTAAATGACTTAATGAAAAAATGTTTTAGAACATAAATTGTTAGTTAGGAACGAATCATGGCGTTAATCGGAAGAGTAGTGGCAATAACAGGTGTAGCATATCTAATTACAGACAACGGCACAAAACGCGAGCTGCACTTAGGTGACGAAGTAGAAATCGGAGAAACTATACAAACCACAACTGGGGTGGAAGTCGATTTGGAACTTGTTACCGGACGTGTCCTTCACATAGCTTCCGAACAGCTTGTGAAGTTTACCGAAGAACTCTCAGGCGTTATTTTGCCCAACAGTGATGACAGTGCTATCAATCAAGCCACCATCGATACTGTCATTAAAGCTATCGCAGAAGGCAAGGACATAAACCAAGTGCTTGATGAAACTGCCGCTGGTGTTAATGGACAATCTAACAGCTATGGTTTTGGTTTCGTTGATTTGCTCCGTATTAATAATGATGTACTAAATATTTTTGACTTCCAGTATCAATATAGCCTCAACAATCTTAATAATTTAAATGATAATACTGTTGGGGATAATAATCCTAATTTCATTGCCCCTGCCGCCGGAAATAGCGTTGTTAACGATGCGCCGATCGCTTACGCCGGCACGGCCAGCACCTCAGAAAACAGCATTCTGAATGCCAGCGTACCGGCCGCCAGTGACGTTGACGGTACGATTAGTAGCTACAGCCTAGTCAGCGGCACCGGCGCGAACAACGGCAGTCTCAGCTTCAACGCTGACGGCAGTTACAGCTTCAACCCTGGCAGTGACTTTGACCGTCTCGCGGCGGGTGAAAGTCGCACGGTCAGCTTCAGCTACACCGCGACCGACAACACGGGTACGATCAGCACCCCGCAAAGCATTACGCTCACCATCACCGGCACCAACGATGCGCCGATCGCTTACGCCGATAATGGTTTTGTTGCGATTAGTAGTAACTATAGTACTAGTGGCAATGTTCTCTCCAACGACACTGATGTTGATAACGGAGATACGAAAAGTATCACAGCGATTAATGGCGTTGCTGGTAATGTTGGCAATAACCTTAATGGCACTTATGGCAGCCTCACCCTCAACGCTGACGGCAGTTACACCTACAATACAGACACCAACAACCCGTCTGTTATGGCACTGGGCTCCACAGGCTCTCTAACCGAAACTTTTAGTTACACCTTGACTGACAATTATGGTGCGTCTAGTAGTACCACCCTTACGATTACGATTACGGGTAACAATCAAGCCCCCGTAGCAGTAGCTGATACGGGTAACGTTCAAGAAGATACCACCACCATGGTCATGGGTAGCGTCTTATCTAATGACACTGATGCAAATGGTGATACGTTAATGGTTACACAAATCAATAGTAGTGCAGCCAACTTAGGTAATAGCGTGGTTGGCACTTATGGTTCGGTCAGCATCGCTGCTGATGGGAGTTACACCTACACACTGAACAATACCGCGGCAAACGTTCAAGCGCTAGCAACAGGACAGAGCGTCACTGACGTTTTTACTTATCAAATCAGTGATGGTCACGGTGGAATCGCCAGTAGCACGCTTACGGTCAGCATCGCTGGCACCAACGATGCCGCGCTAATCACAGGCACCAGCACTGCCAGCCTCACCGAGACCAACGCCATCCAAAGTACCGGAG
>JAYTRW010000113.1:0-6085 GCA_043745985.1 Methylotenera sp. | reverse complement strand
CATCGGAATAAACTAACACGGCTTTTAAATCGTCAGATTTCAGTTGGCGTGCCAATTCGACGGCTGTTTCATAAGAATTTTGCATGCTAGTCATTTTGGTATGAGTCACACGCTGTATAGTTTTTTCCCACAACACTGCTGTAATTTGTAAGCTGTCATCAAAAACACCATCGGCTGATATTTCGCCTGAAGTGGAGCAACCAATAATTTGTGCAGCAGGATAACGTGTTTTTAATATGCTATCCAACTTTGAGTCGCCAAAGCGTTTTACTGAGCCAAATACCAATACTAAGTTTGCCATAGGCAGAGGTGAGGCTGCAGGCAGATCTTTTAATGTCATTTTAGCTGTCAAAGATTCTTGTTTTACTATCATGCTCATCCCTTAAATTTTAGCCTTAAACATCAAGCTTTTTGTACCTATTATGGTGCTTTTAATATAGTTGTTATAATTTGTAACAAATGTTAAAAAATTATTATATGCTACCCATATGGGTAATTGTAATAATTTTATTATATATATCCACATTTACGAAAATTCGATAATACCTATATAAGTTAATATATTGCATATGTTTGTTAAACCTATTGCTTATTCGATGATTCTGTAGATACAATGTGAAATAATGAGTGCAATTGAGCAGAAACAACTTTAGTACTACGCATAAATAAGGGAGCTTGCTGGTGAGCCAAAAAAAGCCAAGTCAAGAAGAGTTGGGTAAGGAACTGCAACAAAAGCTGACTTTAGAGCAGTTATCTGCAATTAAAGTGATGGTCATTGATGACAGTAATACGATACGTCGTAGTGCTGAAATATTTCTTAAAAACTCAGGATGCTCAGTCATTTTGGCGGAAGATGGATTTGATGCTTTAGCCAAAATTTCAAACGAACACCCAGATATTATCTTTGTTGACATCATGATGCCTAGGCTCGACGGTTATCAAACCTGTTCGCTAATCAAAAGAAATGCACGTTACAAAAGCACGCCTGTCATCATGCTTTCAAGCAAAGATGGCTTGTTCGATCGTGCTCGTGGTCGCATGGTAGGTTCTGATCAATACCTGACCAAACCTTTTACACAAGAAACATTGTTAGACGCAGTGCAAACTTACGCTGCGATTAGTAAAGCTAACCCACAAGAGGCAGAATAAATATGGCAATTGAAACAATTTTAGTAGTAGACGACTCAGCAACTGATCGATTCTTTTTAACGGAATTATTGGAAACTGCGGGCTACACCGTGATTGGTGCAGAAAGTGGTGAGGAATGCTTAGCTAAAGTGGCTGCAAAACACCCAGATTTAATTTTGTGTGATGTGGTGATGCCAGGCTTAACAGGCTTTCAAGTAACGCGAACATTAACTAAAGAGGCTGCGACTGCTCATATTCCAGTAATTCTTTGTACAGGAAAATCACAGGCGACAGATTTAGCTTGGGCTTTAAAAATGGGCGCCAAAGCTTGTGTGACTAAGCCTGTAGTGAGTGCTGATTTGTTATCGTTAATTAAAACCTTAGAATAAAAACAGCTTAATTGATAAGTTGACATCACAAATATGGCTAAAACCTCTAATCTACGAGAGTTTCAAGAAGCAATTCTTTTGCGTCTTAAAGAAGCAACCGCAAAGGGTAGTGCGGTCTCCACTTCTCGTTTAGGTGTTATCGTAGGTTCAAAAAGAGTGCTCATCAATTTGCATGAAGTTAGCGAGGTTTTACCTTTGCCACCTATGCAGCATGTTCCCCTAACGTTACCATGGTTTTTGGGCGTAGCTAACGTACGGGGTAATTTATATAACATTACCGATTTGGCCCAGTTTATGGGCTTGCCTCCGACTGCAAAGTCTATCAATAACCGTATTGTGCTGATTAATTCGGAAGTGACTACACAAGTCGCAGTGGTGATAGATAGTTTGGTGGGGCTGCGTAGTGTTGAGTCTATGAAACACAAGCCAGCAGCTAAAAATAATAAGAATAAACAAGCATTCTTGAGTGAAAACTCCTATGAAGACGCTGATAAAAATGAATGGTTTGAACTAAATGTTGAAGCCTTGGTACAGGATAAGGCATTTATTCAGCCAACCATAAGTTAGCAGTAAGCTAGTGAATATTTAAAGCATGATGATTATTTTTATAAAGCAGAATAACTCTGTGAACTGGGGTTCAAAATGGCATTAAATCTTGCGGTAGTAAAAAATCTGCCTTTACAAATAGGCAGCTTCTTCAATAACCTGAAAAATAAAACTACAGGTTCTGGCGAGTCTAGTGCTACTAGTATGAGTAGTAGTTTTAGACAGTTATATCTTCAAATCGTTGCGTTTATATTGTTTGCTGCTTTGAGCTTTTGGGTGGTTAACCAAGTGCGAGTGAATGGTCCAGTTTACAACAGCTTGAAACAATATCAAGATTTGGCGGCAGATGCGTTACCTCCGCTACTTTACCCAGTGGATGCGTTTGCGTTCTACAATCAAGCTTATGTAGCTTCAACGAATTTCAATAATGAGAAGC
Organism: Methylotenera sp.; assembly: GCA_043745985.1. GTDB lineage: Bacteria > Pseudomonadota > Gammaproteobacteria > Burkholderiales > Methylophilaceae > Methylotenera. The sequence goes on along the minus strand of JAYTRW010000113.1, from coordinate 3,586 downwards.
GCGACAAGGCGATTGCTAATGCTGCTAAATTTGAAAACTTATTTAAAGAGCGTGCTGCTTATTGGCAAAAAAACATTACAAATGAAAAACTGCAAGGCTCTTTAACAGCAACGATTAAAGCCGGTGAAAACTTCTTCCAAGTAGCGCATACGCGTTTTGTTCCGGCTCTACCACTAGGCACAGTGGCGGCATCGGCCCCATTGTCAGATTTGACTGCGGCTTTTGAGGTGGCGCAGCAAACGGGTAATACCTTTACTAACGAAGTGCAAAGTGAAAACAAGGCTTTGGTTGAATCTCAAAGTAGTTTTATTAAGTTGGTGTTGTTCTTATTGTTATTAATCGGTTTGGTTATCGTACTTTTGATGTACTTCTTTGGTAAAAAACAAGTAGAACAATCATCTGGTTTGACGAATCAGCTCGCTAAAGAAGGTCAAGATAACCAAGCAGCCGTTCTGCAACTGCTTGATGAAATGGGTGACTTGGCGGATGGGGATTTAACCGTAAAAGCGCAAGTGCGAGACAGTATTACGGGTGCGATTGCTGACTCTATTAACTATACGATTGATAGCTTGCGAGACTTGGTGACGGAGATTAACCGTGCGACGGAGCAGGTAACTTCTGCGACCTCGGTTGCGCAAGGTACATCATCACAATTATTGAGTGCTGCAGAAACGCAGTCTGATCAAATTATGCAAACAACTGACGCGGTGACTGATATGACGCGTTCTATTCTTCAAGTTTCTAGTAACGCGGCGCAGGCTTCACAGGTGGCGCAGCGCTCATTAGAAGCGGCTTCGCAAGGTTCACAAGCGGTACAAAACACCATTTCTGGAATGAACGAAATTCGTACACAAATTCAGGAAACTTCAAAACGTATTAAACGTTTGGGTGAAAGCTCACAAGAGATTAGTGAAATTGTAGAATTGATTTCTGATATTACTGAACAAACTAACATTCTAGCGTTGAACGCGGCGATTCAAGCGGCATCTGCTGGTGAAGCGGGTCGAGGCTTTACGGTGGTTGCGGAGGAGGTTCAACGCTTGGCGGAACGTTCATCTGAAGCGACTAAACAAATCAGTGCCATTGTGAAAACCATTCAAACCGATACGCACGGCGCGGTGGTTGCGATGGAGAAGAGTACCGAGGGTGTGGTTGAGGGTGCGCGAGTTGCTGATGCTGCGGGTCAGGCGCTGACAGAAATTGAAGCAGTTACTAATAATTTGGCGCGATTAATTCAGTCTATTTCTGCTGCCACGAATGCGCAAACTGAATCAGCGACAATGGTTGCTAATAATATGCAGTTGATTCAAGAAATTACGACACAAACAACAGAAGGTACGCAATTAACCGCAGATTCTGTCGGTCAGTTGACATCACTTGCTGAAGAGTTACGTTCTTCTGTAGCGGGTTTTAAACTTTAAGCGTTACGACCTTTATAAAAGTACGTGTCTACCTAGCTGTGAAATATAGAGCATATGGAATATAAATAGACTCCATGAGAATAACGCAAAATAAAATCGGGGCAAATAATGGCTGAAGCATTTGATATTGGCCCGTTGTCTTGGGTAAAAGACGAGATTGATCAGTCACTTAAAAAGGTGCAAGACAGTTTCATCGTAGTGATGGATAAGCCTAGTGAAGTGGCAACTTTGCGTTTTACTACTGCTCACTTATACCAAGTGAGCGGCGCTTTAGATATGGTTGGCCTTGAAGGTTGTAAGCGTTATTGTTCTGAAATTGAAAAGCTCACCAGTAAACTAGAAAAGCTACAGATACCTGTTAGCCAGCCAGTGATGACCACTTTAATGCAGGCGGTAGATGCGCTTTCCAGATATTTGCAAGATTTACTAAATGGTATGCAGGACACGCCAACTAGGCTTTACGAAAGTTTAAACCCACTGGTTGAATTGCAAGGCGAGTCCTTAGATATTAGCGATTTGTTTTACCCAGATACCAGTTATAGCGCACCTAAAGATTTGCCTAGCAACCCGATTGAAGAGTTGGCAATTCCAATTTTCGTGTCAGAGCAGCGTCCAGTTTTCCAAAAAGCACTACTAGATTGGCTGCGGAGTAAAGATGCTGATTCGCTCAATCAGATGCGCTTGGCGATGTCGAATGTGCAGCAGGTTCAGCAAAAAAATGCCTTAAAAACACTATGGTGGACTGCAACAGCATTTACGGACGCTTTAGCTCAAGCTCCTGTGGCTGAACAAGCTGGCGCAAGAAAGCTATGTAGCAGATTAGACCAACAGCTGCGCAACATGTCTTTAGGTGATTTAAAAGCGCCATCTCAACTATTGCGTAACCTACTTTATTACGTGGCAGTCAGCGAGAGCAGCACTGATGAAATTGGTCGTGTAAAAGAACTGTTTGAGTTAGATGACTTCCTACCCGCAAGTGATCGACATGGTGCGACCGCTGCAACCGCTGCGGAACGTGCTGCACTGGCTCAACTCAATGCGGATCTGCCTGCGTTAAAAGATTTATGGGCAAGTGTTAGTACAAGTAACTCAGTGGTAGATTTTGATGGCTTTGCCGATAAACTTAATCATCTGTCTATGGTGTTGCTCAGTCTGAATAATCAAAAAGTGCTTAAGCTCATTAATGCGATTCAGGCGACGGTAAAAGCACTACAAACAGATAAAGCTAAAATCAATGAAAGCGCATTTATTGAAGTGGCTGCATCGCTTAACTTGCTTGAATACATCGGTGAGTACTATCAACAGCTGGATGCTGAGGCTGATCAGAAAATCATCACACAGACATCGCGCTTACAATCCATTATTAAAGGTAAAGCGCTTGCGTCCGCCGTGGATGCTTTTGCAAGTGAGCATTTAGATGCGAATGTGACCGAAGCTGTTGCTAAACAAATTATTAGTGAATTGCAACGTGCTGAAAAAGCTTTTGATACCTACTTTAGAAACCCTGAGAATGTAGCTGTTTTAGACGAAACCACAAAACCTTTACAGCAAGTTGCAGCAGCGTTTGATATGCTGGAAATTCCCGTACCAAAAGCAATCGCGCAACTAGTATCGGTCTATGTTGAACATTTTAAAGTTCACTCTGACGATGAAAGCCGTCACTCACAATTTGAGCTGGTGGCTGAAAGCTTAAGTATGCTAGGCCTATACGCGGAAGAGTTACCTAATGTTAGAGCCGAGTCTGAGTCTGCATTATCTGGCGCATTAATAAGGTTAGAACAAGCTGCAAAAGCGTTTAACAGCTTGGTTGATAACAATCAAGTTGCAAGTGAAGTATTTTCAACTGATGCTATAGATGTTTCAGAAACTGCTAATGTAGAAACTGAAGTCGCTATAGTGAATTCAGCTGTTAAAGGTCATGAAGCTATAACAGATAAAGCCGTTGATGAAGAGCTACAAGATATATTCTTAACTGAAGCTGAAGAGGTTTTGGTAAGTCTTGCTCAACATCTGCAAGCCTTACGAGTCAACCCAACAGAAAGCGAAGCATTGGTGGAAGTGCGTCGTGCTTATCACACACTTAAAGGCAGCGGCCGTACGGTGGGTTTGATTGGCATGAGTGATGTGGCTTGGGCTGTTGAAAAATTACTCAATTTAGTCATGGA
>JAYTRW010000112.1:0-6087 GCA_043745985.1 Methylotenera sp. | reverse complement strand
AAGCGCCAAAGTGATTGCAATTACTGGCGCGAATGGCAAAACGACAGTCACCACTTTGGTCGGTGAAATCTGTAAAGCGGCGGGTTTGAAAACCATCGTAGCTGGCAATATTGGCTTGCCAGTGTTAGAGGCGTTAATGATGGAAACGCCCGATGTATATGTGCTCGAGCTTTCTAGCTTTCAGTTGGAAACAACCAGCAACTTACAAATTGATGCTGCCACCATGCTGAATTTATCTGAAGACCACATGGATAGATACACAAGTTTTCAAGATTACGCCATTGCGAAAGCGCGAATTTTCTACAATGCCAAGCTACAAGTGCTAAATCGCGATGACGCGTGGAGCATGATGATGGCGCGTCCAAAATTAGCTCAGGTGACATTTGGCTTAGGCGATGATGGTGAAAACTCATTCGGATTAAGGCAAGTGGATGGCGATACATGGCTTTGTGAAGGCGATAAAGAACTTATCAACTTGCAAGATTTGAAAGTAGTTGGTCTGCACAACGCGGCTAACGCTTTGGCAGCTGTTGCGCTGTGCCGCGGCATTGGTGTTGATTACGCCCACATCATTCAAACGCTTTACAACTTTAAAGGCTTGCCACACCGCGTTGAGTGGGTTGCCAATATTGATGATGTAGATTATTACGATGATTCAAAAGGTACCAACGTCGGTGCAACTTGCGCGGCACTCACTGGCTTAGCACAAAAAGTGGTGTTAATCGCTGGTGGTGACGGTAAAGGTCAAGACTTTACGCCGCTCGCAGCTGCTGTAGCAGATAACGCAAGCGCAGTGGTGTTGATTGGTCGCGATGCAAAATTGATTGAGGCGGTATTGATACCAACGAATATCCCGCTTTATCAAGCAATTGATTTGCCTGAAGCCGTCAACATTGCCAAAAAATTAGCCAAAGCAGATGAGGCGGTGTTGCTGTCACCAGCCTGCGCAAGTTTTGATATGTTTAAAAACTACGTGCATCGCGCAGAAGTCTTTGTGGCAGCGGTGAATCGCTTGAAGGAGCTAGCATGATTACTGCCATGCTCAATCGCGACCGTATCAACTCTCCAAATTACGACCAAGGTCTACTGTGGGTCGTGCTTTGCTTGTTGGGCATAGGTCTAGTGATGGTGTACTCAGCTTCAATTGCCATTGCTGAGGCCGACAAAGGCGTAGGCTATAACAGCAGTTACTATTTAGTGCATCAGGCCATATTTATGGTGGTGGCACTCAGTGCGGCATTTGTCGCATTTAACATACCTATCACTTGGTGGCAAAAAATGGCGCCTTATCTATTTTTGATTGGTTTGGCATTGCTGATATTGGTGCTGATTCCAGGTATAGGCTTAAAGGCGGGTGGAAGCCGCCGTTGGTTGCGCTTATTTGTGATTAACCCACAACCCTCTGAGTTTATGAAACTGTTTGCAGCCATCTACGTTGCTGACTATACCGTGCGCAAAGCAGCAGTGATGGATAGTTTTAGACATGGCTTTTTCCCAATGTTAATGGTGATGCTAGTGGTAGGCGGCTTGCTTTTACGCGAGCCAGACTTCGGTGCATTTGCGGTCATCGCGGCCATCTCAATTTCCATTTTATGGCTAGGTGGCATCAACGGACGTATTTTCGTGGGCTTGCTGGTATTGCTGGTCGTTGGATTTGTTTTCTTGATTTGGAGTTCGCCGTATCGCCTAGAGCGCGTCATTGGTTTTATGGATCCATGGGCAGACCCGTATGGAAAAGGCTACCAACTTTCACACGCGCTGATTGCATTCGGCCGTGGTGAATGGTTTGGCGTGGGCTTAGGCGCTAGTGTAGAGAAATTACTCTATCTACCAGAAGCACATACCGACTTTTTATTAGCAGTGATTGCTGAAGAGCTAGGATTTGTTGGCGTGTTAGGTGTGATTGCATTGTTCTCATGGATAGTGATTCGTTCATTTGGTATCGCCAAAGAATCTATCGCCAATGAGCGTTATTTTGCCGCGCTATTGTCGCAAGGCATAGGGGTTTGGATGGGCGTGCAAGGTATCATTAATATGGGTGTGAATATGGGGTTGCTACCAACAAAAGGTCTGACCTTGCCACTACTTTCATTTGGCGGTAGCGGCATATTGGCTAATTGTATCGCGATGGCCATCATGCTCAGGATTGATTTTGAAAATCGTCGTTTGCAAAAAGGCTTACCAGCATGAGTACGCCGGTAAAAAAACTAATGGTGATGGCAGGCGGTACCGGTGGTCATGTTTACCCTGCAATGGCTGTGGCTGACCATTTGAAAAGTCTAGGCTGGAAAATTGTCTGGCTGTGCACAGAAGGCGGCATGGAAAACCGCTTGATTGAAAATAAAGGCTACGAAAAGGCCATGATTACCATGCGTGGCGTGCGCGGCAACGGCTTAATGGGTTGGGTATTGCTGCCAGTTAAATTGGCTAAAGCGTTTACGCAAAGTGTTGCAGCTATTCGTCAACATCAGCCAAACGTGGTGCTGGGTATGGGCGGCTTTGCCGCATTTCCAGGTGGTTTGATGGCTAAGTTGTTAGGCAAGCCGCTAGTGATACATGAACAGAACTCAGTGGCAGGGTTAACCAATAAAGTCTTAGCAAAATTTGCAACGCGTGTCTTGGCTGTATTTCCGAGTGCACTCGGTAACAAAGCTCAGCTAGTAGGTAACCCAGTGCGCGCAGATATTACTCATGTTGCGGCGCCTGAAAATAGAGCAAATAAGGGTGCTTTACGCATGCTAGTAGTCGGTGGCAGCTTGGGAGCTCAAGCTTTGAATGAAGTCATACCAAAAGCACTTGCTGAAATTGCCATAGATAATCGTCCACAAGTGGTGCATCAAGCGGGTGAAAAGCATATTGCGACGCTACAAGCCAACTATCAAGCCGCTGGTGTAAGTGCCGATGCGAAAGCCTTTATTAATAACATGGCTGATATGTACGCGTGGGCTGATGTCGTGATTTGTCGTGCAGGTGCGCTGACAGTTGCAGAGCTTTCTGTCGTTGGCGTGGCGAGTGTATTAGTGCCATTTCCACATGCTGTGGATGACCACCAAACTTCTAACGCACGATATTTATCTGATGCGGGTGCTGCGATTTTGCTACCGCAACCAGAGTTCACAGTACAAAAAGTAGTGGCTTTATTAAAAGATCTAAGCCGCGAAAAATGCCTAGAAATGGCAATTAAAGCGCGTGCATTAGGCAAACCAGAAGCGACCGCAAGCGTAGCGAAAATTTGTATGGAGGTAGCGCTTTAGCGCAAAAACATGAAACATAAAGTTAAAAACATACATTTTGTCGGTATCGGTGGCTCTGGTATGAGCGGCATTGCTGAAGTACTGATTAACCTAGATTTCAAAGTTTCAGGTTCAGATTTAGCCAGTAATGTCACGACTAAGCGTTTACAAAGTTTTGGCGCAATCGTGCATCAAGGTCATGTAGCAGAAAACCTTGGTGACGCTGATGTGGTAGTGGTTTCAAGCGCAGTAAATGAAGAAAACCCAGAAGTAAAAGCAGCGCGTGCGAAAAATATTCCAGTGGTGCCACGTGCACTGATGTTGGCCGAGTTGATGCGTTTTAGACAAGGTATTGCCGTTGCTGGTACGCACGGAAAAACGACGACAACGAGCTTAATTGCCAGTATTTTGGCTGAAGCGGGTATGGATCCAACTTTTGTGATTGGCGGTAAGTTAGAAGCGGCTAATGCTAACGCTAAATTGGGTACAGGTGAATACATTGTGGCAGAAGCAGATGAGTCAGACGCTTCATTCTTGCATCTCACGCCCGTCATGGCGGTAGTGACCAATATCGACCAAGACCACATGGACACTTACGAACACAGCTTTGATAAGTTAAAAAGTGCGTTTGTAGAATTTCTACAGCAATTACCGTTTTGGGGCATGGCAGTGGTTTGTATCGACGATGCCAATATTCGCGAGATTCTGCCGCGTGTGACTAAGCCAGTAATGACTTACGGTTTTAGTGAGGATGCTCGTGTGAGGGCTATCAACGTGCGTGCAGATGACGGAAAAATGCATTTCACAGCGCAACGCATCAATGGCGTGGTAACAGAGTTTGATGTGACCTTGAATCTGCCAGGCAACCATTATGTGCTCAATGCACTTGCGGCGATTGCAATTGCCAGCGAGTTGAATGTGCCTGATGCTGCCATTATCAAAGCATTAAAAGAGTTTAAAGGGGTGGGCAGACGTTTTGAGCGCTACGGCGAAATTGCAGTGAAAGGTGGTGGCGCGTTTACATTGATTGATGATTATGGCCATCACCCAGTTGAGATGCAGGCAGTGATTGCTGCCGCACGCGCAGCTTTTCCTAATCGTCGATTAGTGATGGCATTTCAGCCGCATCGTTATACGCGTACACGTGATTGTTTTGAGGATTTTGTACGCGTGCTTTCAAGCACTGACGTGGCATTGCTCACAGAAGTTTACTCGGCAGGTGAAGCGCCTATCGTGGCGGCAGATACACGCTCGTTGATTCGCTCAATTCGAGTTGCAGGCAAAGTTGAGCCGCTATTTGTAGAAACGACAGATGAGTTACCAGAAGCGATTTTAAACATGGCGCAAGCCAACGATGTGGTCATTGTGATGGGCGCAGGTTCGATAGGGCAAGTTGCAGAAAAAACCAGAACCTTGGCGGCTACAGTTTTAAGTTCAAGTGTTTTAGATTCAAGTCTTCTAGAAAAGCGAGTGGATTAAACGTGATGATGGCTGCTACTCAACAATATGCGGGCAAGTTGCTATTAAACGAGCCTATGGCTCGCTATACCAGCTGGCGCGTGGGTGGCAAGGCAGATCAACTTTATATTCCAGCAGACTTGGAAGATTTACAGGCGTTCTTAAGAAATATAGAGACTAACCAAGCCATACATTTTGTTGGCTTAGGATCCAACTTATTAGTGCGAGATGGCGGCGTACGCGGCACTGTCATCATCATGCATAACGTGTTAACTGGCTTGAAAATGGATAGCGACTTGGTGTATGCCGAGGCGGGCGTGACCTGTGGCAAGTTGGCTAAATTTTGCGCGAAAGAAGCTAAACAAGGTGCGGAATTTTTTGCTGGTATTCCAGGTACTTTGGGTGGCGCGCTGGCGATGAATGCAGGTTGCTATGGTAGTGAAACTTGGAATGTCGTGAACAGCGTGACGACGATTAACAGGCAAGGTGAGTTAAATAAGCGTGCTGCGGCAGAGTTTATTGCAAGTTATCGCCATGTGGATATCCCAGTGGCGGGCGAGTGGTTTATTGCGGCATGGTTGGCATTAAAAGCAGGTGATGCACATGATTCAGCAAAGAAGATTAAAGATTTATTGGCGACAAGATTAGCTTCACAGCCGCTTAACTTACCTAGCGCGGGTTCAACATTTAGAAACCCGCCAGGTGATTATGCCGCAAGGTTGGTAGAGGACAGTGGTTTGAAGGGTTACATCATTGGCGGTGCGCAGGTTTCAGAAAAGCACGCAAACTTTATAGTGAATATTGGCGATGCAAATGCACTCGATATTGAGTTGTTGATTAAACATATGCGCGAAACCGTGTTAGAGAAACAAGGCGTGGCATTGCAGCAAGAAGTAAAAGTCATTGGGGAATATTAAGGTATGAATGACAACAGTTTAAGTAAGAAATTTGGAAAAGTAGCCGTATTGCTTGGTGGAAAATCAGGTGAGCGTGAAGTGTCACTCAAAAGTGGTGGTGCGGTGTTAGCTGCATTGCAAGCGCAAGGGATTGATGCGCATGGTTTTGACCCACGTGATAAACCAATGCATGACTTAGAAGTATTTGATCGTGTATTTATTAATTTGCATGGTCGTTTTGGCGAGGATGGTTGCATACAAGGCGCACTTGAGATGTTGCATATTCCGTATACAGGAAGCGGTGTCATGGCCTCAGCCATTGGCATGGATAAATGGCGCACTAAATTATTGTGGCGCGCGATGGGTGTCATTACTCCAGATTTTGAGTTGGTGACAGCAACGAGTGATTTTGATGAGATCGAGCAAAAGTTAGGTTTGCCACTGTTTGTGAAGCCTGCTAACGAAGGCTCTAGCATTGGCATTAGCAAAGTAAAGCAAGC
>JAYTRW010000111.1:0-1884 GCA_043745985.1 Methylotenera sp. | reverse complement strand
TATTACCTTTTTGGTAACTCTCCAAGTGGATATTCTTTAGTTACGTAGCAGTTGTTACCATTATATAACCTCTCATATAGCCACTTCTTCCAATCCTCAAATGTGAGTGCCCTAGGTGACCATCGTGAAGCCCCAATAGCTTCGACATACTTGTGAAACTTATCCGCACTAGGCGCCTCACTCCAATCAACATAGTGGGTATCCTCTTTGGGTAACTCAGTAATACATGATACCCCTTTGGCATACTTCACAACCAATGCCCACTTAGCCCGCACTTGAGCACATTTCGCTTTATCTAATACTTGTTCACTAAACTGTACGCCCCCACTTATATAGTTGCCCTCAGCATCTAAGGTTATACTATTGCCTATTATAACCTTACCTAATTTGGTGGTAATATATAGTCTACCTCTAAATGACCCACACCCTATTTGTCTATCAATAAACCCACTTGTTGCCTGTGTATCCCACCCGCCAGTTCTGAATGTGCGAGTCCCATTTGGGTGTAGGGTTACACATGCGGTGCTGTGTAGGATTAGTTGTATATCATTATCATATGTTTTTACAATAATTAACTGTGGTCTACGTTTGTGCCCTAATTGACGCTCCTCACTTCGCATTTTGGTATAGTGCTTTGCGTTCTCATAATGTTCTAGCGCTGATGCATAGGTAAATCTTGGTATGTGTGTACTATCTGTAGGAAATGCCATGGTAGTTCTCCTTTAGTTTATGTAGTCCGACTACGTATTGTTTTCTTTTAGCAACGCAAGTCCTTTATCATTGATGCGTAACTCATAGTTATATGGGCCATTGTTTATGCCTGTTAGGTGTACCCATGAACCTGTGTATCCATAAGTAGTTTCATAAGCACCTATTTTCTTGGATAGAGGGTACGATTTACTGCTATTAACCCAACCGTCACCATAAGCTAACACCCATTCGGTTAGGTAGTCTATAAGCACTTGTTTGTTATGCATCTAAGTCCACGTACACAGTCCTACCTGAATCCGATACTAGATTTTTAGTAGTCAATGCCCACAACGCAGGGATGTTAAAGCCAGGCCAGCTTGGCACATACCCATCACTAAATAACACCACGCAATCATGCACCCCATTGGCGCTGTCCTCTAACCAAGTCTTAACGCATTCGGCATTCGTACCACCACCGCCCTTAGGTTCTAGCTTTTGATCAATCCCATCAAACTCCCCTCTATTGAACGTTTGCACTGCGGCTAAGTCAGAATCCCACCATAGCAACGACACCCCAGCTGGTACTACTTCTGCGCATATTGACACTAGTTCACTAGCAAATGACTGTATCTCACGTTCCCCAATTGAGCCTGATGTATCAATCGCAACGCATAGTCTGCCCATGGTGTTACTAATAAGACTGGGCAAGTACACACCCTGCCCCACGAATCTGCGATTGATTTTTGACCAGCTCGCCTCATCTTTACCATTCATTGATTCCTTAACAAAGTCAGCTAACACCTCACGCCAATTAATGGTAGGTTCAAGTAACTCCCCTATCTCACGAGGCATGGCGCCTTTAAGTTTACCTGCGAGTATGCCACCTTGCCGTAGCGCTTGGTCAACCATAGTACCTAACTCCACTTTCTCATCAGTACTCATCGCCTCAGCATTACCAAAATCATGTGCATCAAACCCACCACTATCATCAGTATCTTGTGGTAAGTCATTAAAGATTTTCTTAACAGGCCATCCCCTATACTTAGAGTCAGCACATCCCCCAGCTATCATCTTAACATCTGTGCTATCAGGGTCTTGGTCTATGATAGATAGGTTAATCCAGTGGTCCATAGCGATGTTGGCTCGTCTAGCGTTTATCTCCCATAAGTCTTTATATATCGTCATATGCCTAGC
>JAYTRW010000110.1:0-6101 GCA_043745985.1 Methylotenera sp. | reverse complement strand
CTTTTACATCACGACCTTTTTGGTGGCCAATGACCATCACTGGCTGACCTTCAAACCTTGCCAATCCGCCTACAATCGCAGGGTCGTCCGCATAAGCTCTATCGCCATGCAACTCTTCAAAGTCAGTAAATATAGCCTTGATATAGTCTAAAGTATAAGGGCGTTGCGGATGACGCGCCAACTGCGAAATTTGCCAAGCAGTTAAATTGCCATAAATATCTTCAGATAATTTTTTATTTTTCTTTTCTAATGCAATGAGCTCTTTAGAAATATCCAAAGCATCATTGTCATCATGCGCTGATTGTAAGCCTTCAATTCTGGCTTCAAGCTCTGCGATAGGTTGTTCAAAATCTAAATAACTTATTTTCATGCGATTAGTTTTTTCTCAAAAATCATTAGTTTAATTATATAGGATTTTTACGTTTTCTCGACTTAACCACGCAGTTAAACCTGCAATCAGCTCATCATGCAAATCCACGCGCCAGTCATTGCCTAACATTAACTCCACTTTACTGGTTTTATTATGATATTCAACTTTTACCGCGCAACCACGTACTTCATCAGAAGCACTTTTGCAATAAGGCTTCAGTAAGGCCTTTAGCTTGATGGCATCAGCTTGTCCATTGCAAGATATTTTCAAAAAGCTGGCTTTGCTATTTCTTAACGTAGGTAAATCGAAAATCTTTCTGGCGTTCACTCTTACGCCACCTGAGAACTCATCATTACTGACACGACCCTCTATGATAATCAGTTGATCATCTTTTAATAATGCTTGTTGCTGATTGAGTAACTCACTACCCACTACCACTTCTAATCGAGTAGTGCCGTCATCTAAGCCAACAATCGCCATTTTGCCACGCCCCGTCATGCGGATACGCACACCTGAAACAATACCTGCCAATAATTGAGGATGTTCTTTAGGTGCTAAATTTGCCAGCGTGGTCGAAATAAACTGACTTAAATCTTTTTGGTACGCCCAATATGGATGCCCACTGAAATAAAACCCCAAGGCTGCTTTTTCCTCTTGCAGACGTTGTTGCTCAGTCCAATCTGGCACCATAGGTAAAATATTCGCTGCTTTATCTGCAACTTCGCCGAATAAACTATTCTGGTTACTATTGGCACTATTCTGCTCAGCAGCAGCCATGGCCATAGCAACGCCTGCTAATAGTGCATTTCGACTAGGCGATAGCTTATCAAACGCACCTGCGCGAATTAAAGACTCCACCACACGGCGATTTACTTTACGTAAGTCTAAGCGATTACAAAAATCGAACAAGTCTTTAAACGGCCCATCTTTACGTCGCGCTTGCAAAATCACTTCAATCGCAGCTTGCCCCGTGCCTTTAACTGCACCTAAACCATATAACACTTGGTTTTTGCTAATAGGCGTAAATTTAAACTCACTTTGATTTACATCTGGCGACAATATTTCCACCTGATTCGGCGCGCAATCCTCATAGAAAATACGTACACTGTCGGTGTTATTCATATCAGCAGACATCGTAGAAGCCAAAAATGCGGCAGGATAATGTGCTTTTAAATACGCGGTTTGATAAGCAACCAAGGCATAGGCAGCAGCGTGAGATTTATTAAATCCGTAACCCGCAAATTTTTCGAGTAAATCAAACAACTCCGTTGCCTGACGCTCCGTCATGTTATTTTTGGTCGCGCCCTCAGTAAATGTTTTGCGCTGCGCATCCATTTCTTCTTGCTTTTTCTTACCCATCGCCCGGCGAAGCAAGTCGGCGCCACCAAGGCTGTAGCCCGCGACCACTTGCGCAATCTGCATCACTTGCTCTTGGTACACGGCAATACCGTAAGTCTCTTTTAGGATAGGCTCAGTCAGCGGATGCGGGTACTCCACACGCTGCTTACCATGTTTGCGTCGGCAGAAATCTGGAATCAAATCCATAGGGCCAGGTCGATACAGCGCCACCAGCGCGATAATATCTTCAAAGCAATCGGGCATCGCCTGTTTAAGCATGTCTTTCATACCCTTGGACTCTAGCTGGAACACCGCAGTAGTATTCGCGGTTTTAAGCAACTGGAATGTTGCTTTATCATTAAGAGGTAAAGTTTCGAATGATAATGGCGCTAAATCTTCGGTCGCACGCTGTTTATTGGCGTTAACCAAAGCCAACTCCAATATCGTCAGCGTACGTAAACCCAAAAAGTCGAACTTAACTAGCCCTACTGCTTCAACATCATCTTTATCATATTGGCTGACTAAACTTGCACCATCTGCCTGACAATAAACTGGTGAGAAATCGGAAATTTTACCCGGTGAGATCAGCACACCACCCGCATGCATGCCGACGTTACGCACCAAGCCTTCAAGCCGCAGTGCAAGTTCAAGTAACTCTTTCAGTTCTTCTTCATTTTCACGGCGTTCAGCTAATTGCGGCTCTTTCACCAAAGCGTCAGACAATGTAATACCCAACTCAAGCGGAATGAGTTTACTGATGCCATCGACAAAATAGAAAGGTAAATCTAGCACTCGACCCACATCGCGAATCACGGCCTTTGCCGCCATGGTACCGAAGGTAGCGATTTGTGAAACTGCGTCTAAGCCATATTTTTGCTTCACGTAATCAATGACACGATCTCGCCCTTCTTGGCAGAAGTCAATATCGAAGTCGGGCATCGAAACGCGGTCTGGATTTAGAAAACGTTCGAAAAGTAAGTTGTATTCCAACGGATCTAAATCAGTAATACCTAAGCTATAAGCTACCACCGAGCCAGCTCCAGAACCTCGCCCAGGGCCAACCGGTACGCCATTATGCTTCGCCCAGTTAATGAAATCCGCCACAATTAAGAAGTAGCCAGCGAAACCCATTTGATTAATAACTTTGGTTTCAAAATCTAAACGCGCATCATAATCTGGCTTTTTCGTGGCACGTACATCTTCATTTGGATAGAGCACTTCTAGGCGTTTAAGTAAGCCTCTGCGCGCTTCTGCGATTAAATACTCATTAAGACTTTCATTATTTGGCGTTGGGAAGTTAGGTAGATAATTTTTGCCTAACGTCAGCATCAAATTACAGCGCTTGGCAATTTCAACGCTATTGGTTAGCGCTTCTGGAATGTCTTCAAACAGTGCGGCCATATCCGCTTGAGGTTTAAAGTACTGCTCCGTGCTAAAGTTTTTGGGACGACGCGTATCAGCTAATACATAGCCCTCAGAAATGCAAGTGCGTGCTTCGTGTGCTCTAAAATCATCAGGTGTGATAAATTGTATAGGGTGTGTCGCCACTATGGGTAAGTTCATGCCATGGGCAATTGAACGTACTTGCTGAATATAATGCTCCTGCTGATGTTGCAGAGCGCTATTCTCTGAGGTGCTGTTTTCAGCAATAATTGCGGTACGCTGTACTTCTAAATAAAATCGGTCTGGGAATAGGCTTTTCCAAGCTTGAGCAAGCTTAATCGCTAATGCTAGATTGTCTTGTGTACATGCTTGACCTATATCTCCAGCCATTGCGCCAGAGAGCATAATCAGCCCTTCTGTACCACACTCAACAAACCATTCACGCTTAAACTCCGCACGTCCTCGATATTGATTGCTCAGATATGCGCGACTGAGCAGCTGACACAACAGCAAATATCCGGCATGTGACTGACATAGCAAAAGTAAACGCGTTGGCTGCTCACGATTAACTGGGTTTTCTAACCATATATCGCAGCCTAGAATAGGCTTAATCCCTTTGCCTCGGGCGGCTTTATAAAACTTAATCGCGCCAAATAAATTGCTTAAGTCAGTGAGTGCCAGCGCTGGCATTTTATCGTTCAACGCCTGCTTCACATAGTCGTCAATACGTACGATGCCATCGATAATGGAGTACTCACTATGGCAACGTAAATGGACGAATGTGGGCTTTTTTATTTCGGTTTGACTAGTTTGCAACATAAGGTAAATTTTACCTTATTGAGGGAGTTTTAGAGAGTAAAACTTAGTGAGATTTGTGACAAAAAATTACGGCTATCTACATTATTATCCTTGACAATAATGTAGATAGTTTTTATTTGTTAAGTAAAGCGTTTACCTGCTCAATGAGTTCATCATCTTGTACTGGTTTACCCAAGAACGTATTCACGCCCAACTCTTTAGCGACGTTACGGTGCTTGTCAGCAGTACGTGAACTGATGACGATTAATGGAATATTGGCAGTCTTATCGTTATCTCGCACATGGCGTGAGAACTCGAAACCATCCATGCGCGGCATCTCAATATCCGTCAAAATAATATCGGGTGTGATGAGTTGAAGTTTTTGAATCGCATCCATACCATCATTGGCGGTAATCACCTCAAAGCCTTCACGCTCAAGTACGCGAGAAAGCACTTTACGCATCGTAAGTGAATCATCTACCACCAATGCCACTTTCTTTACAGCTTCAGCCACTGGCGTAAACGTCGTCACTTTAATGGCACCAATCGAAAGCGCTTCACGGTTAGCTAGTTGTACTGGGTTAATCACCAATACAATCACACCATCGCCCAACACTGTAGCGCCAATCATACCTGGCACACGGGCTAGCTGTGTACCAATCTGCTTCATCACAACCTCTTGGTTGCCGATAATTTCATCTACGTGCAAGGCTGTACGATAGGTACCGCTGCGTAATAGAACCACTGGCGTATAAGCATGTTGTTGCGCGACATGGTCAACATCACCAATTAGCTTAGATAAATAATGTAAAGGATAATCACGACCAGCCCAATTCACATTACGCGCTTGGGAGGCGCTCAGCAAGTCCCCCTGCTTGAGCTTTTGCACTTGCTCTACCATGACAGATGGAATCGCAAACATTTTATTACCCACACGCGCCATAATCACTTGTGCAACCGATAGCGTGACTGGTAAGTAGACATTAAACATCGCGCCCATACCAGTGACATTACTCACATCAATACGACCACTCAACGCAGCAATATCACTACGTACCGCATCTAAACCAACGCCACGCCCTGCAATTTGCGAAATGCTGTCAGCAGTTGAGAATCCTGGCTCAAAAATGACCGCCATTAACGCTTGGTCTGATACTTCTTGACTCGCGCTTAACAATCCTTTTTCAATGGCTTTTTGTTTTACTTTGCCAAGGTTAATACCCGCGCCATCATCGGTCACCACCAATGTGATTTCATCATTCTCTAAACTGACTTTTAACTTGATTTGACCAGATTCTGGTTTGCCGAGCTTCTTACGTTCATCGGTAGACTCAAGACCGTGCGCAACAGCATTGCGTAACAAGTGCTCTAAGGGTGCGCCTATCTTGTCCAGCACGCCACGATCCAGCTCGATATTCTCGCCTTCAATGACCATTTCAACGCGTTTATTCAACTCTCTTGCGGTTTGTCTAACAATACGTTGTAAACGTTCCGATATGGTAGCGAATGGCAACATACGAACGCCCATTAAACCCTGTTGTAGCTCACGATTCATACGGTTTTGCTGCTGCAAAGCAGCATCAGTCTGATCTAGGTTTAGCACTAACCCATGCTGAATTGTTGCAACGTCGTTGACGCTCTCGGCCATCATACGGGTGAGCTCTTGTAGACGCGTAAATCGGTCAAACTCTAGCGGGTCAAATGTCTCATTCGCCTCTTGCAACAAGCTCATACGAGACTGCATCTGCGTTTCAGCCTCAATCTCCAACTCACGCAAATAAGCACGCATTCTGCTGATACTATCTGTTAGATCTGATGAAGACTGTTTGAAGCTTTGCATCTCTCGATCCATTCGAGAGCGCATAATTGAAACTTCACCAGCCTCGTTAATCAATCTATCCAGCACGTCTGCGCGCATACGTAAGAATTGTGACTTACGTTCCACTGAGCGCGTCGGCGCAGTGGCTGTTGTAGCCACGTCTTCATCTTGAGCAGAAACCTTCACGCCGCCAGTAATATCTTCCAGCATGTAGCCAATATGGTCGAACTCTACAAACATTTCATCAAAGTCATCGGCAGTGGCTTTATGGCGCAGAGCATGAATCACACGATCTTCCATTTTGTGCACACTGTCGCCAATATTACTCTGCCCAGCCATACGCGCACTACCTTTTAAGGTGTGTAAAGCGCGCTGTAGAGAATCTGGATATTC
>JAYTRW010000109.1:0-1897 GCA_043745985.1 Methylotenera sp. | reverse complement strand
GTATTCAATGTGTATGGCAATGTTTTCACACGCGCGCCATCTGGACCGATCAGGATAATTCGCAGACCATAAATTTGTGTCGCCCATACCAATCCGATGTTATTATTTGAAAGGTTCTCAATAATTGTTTTTATGGGAACTGGCTTGCTATTTGGGTAGCTTTTCTGATACTCAACAGTAAGTGTTATGTCATTGCTTTTAACAGTCACTGACTGACTCAGAGAGTCGGCATAAACATTCGGCATAATTATCATTTGTGAAAATGATAATGCCGCAAAAAACTTTTTGGGCAATTTTTAAGTTCATTAAATTATTGAGAGGGGGCACTCAGTGCGAACAACTTGATCCGAAAACGGTCTGTTGATTACAGGGAATTCACAGTTTCTTGGGCCGTAAGCCCAACCATGCTAGGTAAAACACGGGCATGGCTAAAAGCCACCACCATTTATATATTCCTAGTTGCGATTTGTCCGCTGCCGGTGAGGACTTGTAGGGATCTTCATAATGCACCGGATTCAGGTTACGTGACGTTCCGGTTTGTGTTAATCTTGGCGCTTCATCTTCTTTTAATTGATTCTCAGTGGCCGCATGGTCATCATTCGGCTTATCTGCAGAGGGTCGCCTAACAGCCCAGATGGCATTCAGCATATCCTCTTTCGGCTGTTTTAGCTCACGCAGATAACGCGGGTTTTGCTTTATCGACTGCACCGTAAAACGAAATTCCGGAGCGGTCATTTCTATTGGATTGCCACTACTTTGAGGATTAAAATTGTGGTTGTTTGGTGCCGTTTTCTGGTTGGGTCGGCCTTGTTTATCGGAATCCCTCGGTGTTTCCACTTGAGTGTTTGATTTCACATGGTCATAAATAAGCCTTGTAATCGAACAACGATATTCTCCTACCTGATCAAAGGGGAAACACAATGCAAGGCTAAGTTCGAGTTCCTCACGGCCTCCCGGGAAAATCCTTAATCCAGAATGGCGCTTTGAATTTATCGAATAAAAGAAAGGCGGAATCCTATATCCGTCTGGTCCGGTCAAAATAATCCTCAGACCGTAATATTCGGTTGCGATCTCTATGCCAATATCCTTAACTGAATGATTTTCGATGATTTGCCTCACTGGGATCTCTAAAGAGTCTGTGTAATTTTTTTCGTATCCGATAGAAAATGTTATGTCGTTTTCTTGCACCAATAAAATATCGCTCTTTGAATCCTCGGCGTTTAATGGATCAGTCGAAAGTAGTTGGAGGTTAATAACCCAAAAAAACAGGAAGAATAGTGATAGGGGTTTCATGGGGAGCAGGAGTTCGCGGTTCCACCAGGAAGCGGCAGGGAGTTTAGAAACCGCAGTAACACGGCTGCAACGGTTTTTAGCCAATCCTCGCCCGTCGAAGCGGACCCTTGCTACTAGCCGCTAATTGGCTTGGGTGCCAAGAACCAAAGTGGGGAAATTTAATCGATGTGACGATCTGACTCCGGGATTTCTCCGATGTCAGCCCCTGCGCGGCGTGACCCTCGGCGCCGGCGGCCAGAAACTCGACGTCGCCGTGGACGTGATTTCGGTGGATGAGTTGTGAGGGCGGGCGATAATTTCGTCAACGCGGCTTCTTTGGAGTGGAGTTTTTATTACCTTTGGTCCGCCGCTTTATCAGCCACGTACAGACAAAAACTGGCACAAGGAAAAATACCCACCGCCAGTATGCCACATTAGTTACTGTTGATTCCTTGGATTTAGCAGGATCAGTTACTGATAAGTGACCGGGCGACGAGGCATTTGAGGAATCACCGGGTTGATTGGGTGCATCATCGTGCGGGTCGTTCTTATCTTCGTTACTTAAACCTCCAATGCCATCCAGCACATACCCTTGTAGCATACCTGGATTTGCGTCATCCGCTGG
>JAYTRW010000108.1:0-6134 GCA_043745985.1 Methylotenera sp. | reverse complement strand
TAAAGTAGCTAAAGCTACAAGATTGATGCGATAAATCAGACAAGGCGCGAACAAAAAATAAGGCCGCCGCATATTATAGGTTATATGTAAGGCATTATTTTTTGTGAGCAACGCCGTATGATTTAGAAAATTATATTTTTTATTTAACGTCTAGTAATTCAACATCAAAGATAAGATCTGCATTTGGAGGAATTGCGCCACCAGCACCACGTGCGCCATAACCCATCTCTGATGGAATCACTAAAGTGCGTTTGCCACCAATTTTCATACCAGCAAAACCTTCATCCCAACCTTGAATCACTTGGCCACCGCCTAAGAAAAATACAAAAGGCTGTTTGCGATCTAAGCTGCTATCAAATTTTTTGCCTTTGTGATCTTCTGCCGCTGAGTCGTATAACCAACCTGTGTAATGCACGGTGACATTAAAGCCTGCTTCAGCTTCGCGGCCTGTACCAACTTGCGTATCAATTTTTTGTAATTCTGTAATTTTTGCAGTCATTTCTGGGGTTCCTTTTGTCGAAGCTACTTGAGTTGAAGCTTCCTGAGTTGATGTTTTGGGTTCTGTTGATTGAGCTTTACAGGCGCCAAGTGAAAGCACACATACGCTTGCAAGAAAAAAGTTAAATAATTTCATTATGTCACCTTAAAGTTAAAATTAGCTTAAATAAACTTAGCGATATGATACCGCAAACTTCACCAAGTTCACTTACAACAAGGCGCATTCATGACTAAGTTCATACATTAAGGCTGCTGATACACCCATTCAATCAATGCATCTTGTGCATTTCTACTTGCGGCGGCTTTTGGATGATTGACCAGCATCACGAGCACATGACGATGATTATTCACATCTAATACATAGCCTGCTATGGCACTCACACCATCCAAAGAACCAGTTTTAAGATGAGCCCTACCGTTTGATTGGCTATCATTTAGACGCTTCTTTACCGTACCATCAAGCGCCAGTATTGGTAACGACGCCATAAATTCTGGCATCACTTGGCTATTGTAAGTACTGACCAGCATTTTACCGAGATGCTCTGCACTAATACGTTCTATACGTGACAGCCCCGAGCCATTCTCAATGACCAGTTCATCAAACTTGCTAGCTTTATCGGCAAACCAGTTTTTGAGCGCAGTTGCACCATTCACTTCGGTTGCAGGCGCTCCAAGTTTCTCTGCGGCCAATGTGAGCAATAACTGGCGTGCCATCAAGTTATTGCTCCATTTATTAATGTCGCGAACTACATAAGCTAATGGGTCAGAAAGCTGCTCTAATACCTTCACCGCACTCATTGGAGTGTCTTGTATTTTTAACTGCCCACTAAACTTACCACCTAACTCTTTCCATAGTTTTTTAAAAGTATAAAAAGCATATTTTTCATCATCAAATACACTCAATTCCAAATATCGCTCACCACAATCTGCTGAAAATGTCCCGCTAAAAGTGACTGCCGCGCCACTTGCGTTAGGTTTAATCACATAGCCAAATCGGCTACGCCATTCGCCACAGGCACCTTGCACTAGCTTCATATTATTCACAATTTGAATTTCGCTTAATTCAAACTCTTGGTTAATGTTCACGCCAGTATCGGTCGCGATAAACTTAAAGCTAGTGTTACGACCATTCACTAAAAAAGCGCTGGGTTCGGCGTTATAGGCACGCCAAGTTTCGTCATCAAACGCTTTTTTATTGGCGATATTTTTTGCAAAATAGCTTTTATCAATAATTAAATCACCTTTGATTTCTTTAATACCAGCCTGCTGTAGACTCATTAACATGCGCCAAAAATCTTGCGCCTTAAAACTAGGGTCGCCATAACCCTTAATCATCAAGCTGCCCTGAAGCACACCATTCACCACGTCGCTGTCGCGATACACCTCCGTTTTCCAACGGTAGGCAGGCGTTAGTAAATCAAGTGCTACATTGGTGGTGACCAACTTCATTACTGATGCAGGGTTCATACTTTTATCGGCATTATGGCTAAGCGTTGCGCTATCACTCTCAACTGACTGCACATAAACCGCTACATTTTTTGCTGGAATACCTGCAGCTTTAAGCGCCTCTGCAACGGTACTAGGGAGTTCGGCATGGGCAGTAAAACTAAGCAATAGTAATAGCAGCGTTATTTTAGGTAAGCTTTTAAACTGTCCACTCGACTTGCAAGCCAAGCTCAATAAGCCCTTTAACAAATCTATTACAGCGAACATTTAACCGCCTCTAAAGTAGCATTCACCATAAAATCAATTTCATCTTCACTAATTGTGTAAGGCGGCATCCAGTACACCGTATTTCCGATTGGGCGTAAAAGCAGCTCATGTTGCACGGCCGCTTGATAGCACTGTTTAGCGAACTGCACATTTTGCGTATCGACATCAAACGCGAATATCATGCCTGTGTTTTGTACGCCAGGAGTGCGTAAATGCTTAATTGGCAGGTCAGTAAGCACTTGCATTTTAGCTTGTATCAACTTAGACTTCTCTTGGTTGCTTTGTAAAATATTATCAGTTTCAAATATTGCCAAAGTCGCCAACGCAGCACTGCATGCGAGCGGATTACCCGTGTAACTATGGCTATGTAAAAAACCCCGCACGGTGCTGTTATCATAAAAAGCTTGATAGACTTTATCTGTGGTGAGTACGGCTGATAAAGGCAAATAACCACCTGTAATGCCTTTAGATAGGCAAATAAAATCGGCAATATCGCTTACGGCATTCGCGGCTTGTTCGCAGGCAAACATAGTTCCAGTTCGACCAAAGCCCACCGCAATTTCATCGGCAATTAAATGCACGTCATACTCATTACATATCTCACGTACACGTCGTAAATAAGTTGGATGATACATGCCCATACCCGCGGCACACTGAACCAAAGGTTCAATAATAAAGGCTGCCAATTCGGCATGATATGCCGCCACATAGCTTTCTAAAGCTTGCGCGCAACGCAAGGCAAATGCTTCCGCATCCTCACCCACTTCTGCCAATCTAAAGTCTGGGCTTGGCATTTGGGCAGATTGCATTAATAGCGGCGCGTAAGTATCTTTAAAAATCGCCACATCTGTGACAGATAAAGCACCCAGCGTCTCGCCGTGATAACTATTTTGCAGGCTGATAAATTTGGTTTTATTTAACTTTCCAGTGTTACGCCAATAATGAAAACTCATCTTCAACGCAATCTCAGTCGCACTAGCGCCATCGCTACCGTAAAACGCATGACCTAGCCCAGTTAATTTTGCCAACTTCTCGGAAAGCTCAACCACAGGCTCATGTGTAAAACCCGCAAGCATCACATGCTCAAGCGTATCAAGCTGCAGCTTAATCGCATCTTTAATACGTGGATTATTATGTCCAAACAAATTCACCCACCACGAGCTGACCGTGTCTAAATAACGTTTTCCGTCTGCATCGTATAACCATACGCCACCCCCACGCTGAATTGGAATAAGCGGATAAATCTCGTGTTGCTTCATCTGCGTGCAAGGATGCCAAACGGATTTCAGGCTTCTGTTCAATAAATGTTGATTGTTCATGTCAGAATTGTACGATGTTTTTCATGCAGTTATGAATCAAATGTCTAAATCAAATGTCGTCATTCACGGCTGTTTCGTCTAAAATTCGGTATTCGCTCAACTCATTGCTTACATCACATGCAAAAAACCCGCCGCCATCTTGAACTACTCGCCCCTGCACGCAATGCTGATTTTGGCATCGAAGCCATTAATCATGGCGCAGATGCGGTATATATTGGCGGCCCTGCCTTTGGTGCGCGGGCGAAAGCGCCAAACACCGTGGCAGATATTGTGCGTTTAGTGAAACATGCGCATCGTTATCATGCCGAAGTATTTGTGGCGTTAAATACGATTTTTCATGATAACGAGTTGGTCGGTGCGCGCGAATTGGTTCAGCAACTTTATGATGCTGAAGTGGATGCGCTGATTGTGCAAGACATGGGTTTGTTGGAAATGGATTTACCGCCGATTCAACTTCATGCGAGTACGCAAACCGATATTCGCACTGTTGAAAAAGCCGTATTTTTAGACCAAGTTGGCTTCTCGCAAATTGTCTTAGCACGTGAGTTGGATTTACGCACGATCAAACAAATTGCCGATGCGACCAACTGCAACTTAGAGTTCTTCATTCACGGCGCACTTTGCGTGGCGTTTAGCGGGCAGTGTTTTATTAGTCACGCACATACTGGCCGTAGCGCAAACCGTGGAGAATGTTCACAAGAGTGTCGTTTGCCTTTTACTTTAGAAGACCAAAAAGGTCGAATTATCGGTAAAGACAAACATTATCTTTCGATGAAAGATAATGACCAAAGTGCTAACCTGCGGGCTTTAATAGATGCGGGAGTCAGCTCGTTCAAAATCGAGGGGCGTTATAAAGATTTACCTTATGTCAAAAACGCCACTGCGCATTATCGCCAAATGCTGGATGAAATCCTTAACGAATCTCCAGAACTAGCAAAATCATCTGCTGGTAGCAGCACTTACACATTTACACCGCAACCTGAAAAAACTTTTAACCGCAGCGCGACAGACTACTTTGTAAATGGTCGCAAAGGCGATATTGGCGCATTCGACACGCCTAAATTTTCGGGCGAGATTTTAGGCAAAGTAAGCAAAGTTGGTAAAGATTTTTTTGAGGTGGAAACAGACACTCAACTACATAATGGCGATGGTGTGTGCTTTTTTGATGTGCATAAAGAGTTAGTTGGCTTGCGTGTGAATACTGTGGATGGCAAAAAGTTATATCCTAATGAAATGCCCGTGGATATTAGAAACAATATGACGGTGTATCGCAACCGCGACCATGCATTTATGCGCTTGCTAGAAAAAGACTCAGCTACACGAAAAATTGCGTTACAAATGATTTTTGCTGAAACCAGCGATGGCTTTACACTTAGCGTGACAGATGATGCGGGCCTTAGCGCAACAGTAGAATGCACTGCCGAAAAGCAAGGTGCTGATAACCTAGAGAAAGCCGAAGCCAGCTTACGTGATAATTTAAGCAAACTAGGCAATACCGACTTTATTGCAACCGAAGTCTATATACAGACCTCACAAGCTTGGTTTATACCCGCCTCAGTGGTGAACAACTTACGACGCGATGCCATTGAGCAATTACAGAAAGTACGACAAGCCGCCTATGTGCGCCCACCACTTAAACCACCCGCAGTACCAGCAGCTATTTTTCCAGAAGATACGCTCAGTTATTTAGCCAATGTTTACAACCAAAAAGCGCGTACCTTTTACGAGAAACACGGCGTAAAACTCATTGCGTCCGCCTATGAAGCGAACAAAGAATTGGGCGAAGTGCCGCTGATGATTACCAAGCACTGCTTGCGCTTTAGCCATGGCCTTTGCCCAAAAGAAGCCAAAGGTGTGATTGGCGTGCAAGGCACAGTGACTGCGGAACCGATGACACTCATTAACGGCAACGACAGATTTACATTAAAATTTGATTGCAAACCCTGTGAAATGCACGTAATGGGCAGCATTCGTAAACCTGTGATAAAAATGGGCCCACCGCAGACAATGATGTTTCACGCGAAAAGGCCTTAATGGCGCATTTGCTTTTAAGATTTTTTGAGCATCGAATCTAAGCTAAATGAGCCCGCACCAGCTACACTGAAATACAAAAATACAAAACTGAACATGACAGCTAGCTCGCCCTGATTTTAAGATTGGTAAGAATCCCCCTGGTGCATGCGCCATAAAGTAAGCCACAGCCATTTGACCAGGTAAAACAAAAGCGGCTGGTCGAGTAAACAAACCGATCATCACCAATGTACCGCCAACCAACTCAAGCACGCCAGCAAGCCCCATTAAAGACATTAACTGTAAACCGTCAAACATGGCAACATGCGGCATACCTAAAAGTTTTGCGGAACCGTGTTGAAGGAAAAGAAAACCAGTAACAATGCGAAGTAAGCCTAAGATACAAGGTGCCCATTTACTGCAAAATTGACTATTAAACATATAAACCTTTCTTGGTAGACAGAACGTGAAAATATAACTTTAAACTTAAATAAAGGGGCTGTAGTAGACAAGCACAAATGTTAAGCTTATTAAATGAAGCTAAGTCATTGTAGATGATTAAGAAAACAACAACTAAAGCTACTGGAATATTTT
>JAYTRW010000107.1:0-6152 GCA_043745985.1 Methylotenera sp. | reverse complement strand
TCTTTTTGATTGGATGACTCATAAAGAATCATAATCGACACTCGACGATTCTTAGCGCGCCCTAGCTCTGTATTGTTTTCAGTGATAGGTTGAGTAGCACCAAAGCCTAATGCGCTTAATCTGGCCTCCGCAACGCCCGTATCGCTCAACATTCTCACTACGCTACTTGCACGCACGGCGGAGAGTTCCCAGTTTGAGTAGAATAAATCATTGTGAATGGCAATATTATCCGTGTGGCCTTCCACTTGAATCAGGCGATCATTATCTTTTATCATCGGTGCAATTTCATTTAACACGGTTGACGCTGCTGCAGCAAGTTCGGCTGAACCAGGTGTGAATAACAAGCTGTCATTGATGTCAATACGAATGCCGCGGTTATTTTGCATTACGCGAACCTTACCCTCGTTAATCAAAGGCGAGAGCTTGTTGGATAGGTCTATGCCCATAGTCGTCATTGACTCGCGTTCCCGACGCATTTTTTCATTGTAAAGATAGGTCAGCGGTAGTGGCTTAATCAAGGAGCCAGCCTGATTTTGTGCTTTGCTCTTGATATTAGGGTTAACACTTCCATTGGTCTTTAAATGTCCTGCGCCACTTCCACCCGTAAACGCAGTGCCCATGGAGGACATCAGCTCGTTGTATTTACCTTGATTGACCGATGAGATTGAATACATCACCACAAAAAATGCAAAAAGTAGCGTGATGAAATCAGCATAAGAAACCAGCCAGCGGTCTGGGCTTTCATCATCATCGTCTAGAGGCTGTCTTCTTATTAACATAATGTTGGTATTTATCTAAAAATAGACTAGCGAAGATAAGCCAGTAATCGCTCTTCAACGATTCTAGGGTGATCACCACTTGCAATAGAAACCCATGCATTTAACAGCATTTCTCTACGCATCATTTCATGCTGAATCAAGCCTTTAAGCTTGTTTGAAATAGGTAAGAATACCAAATTGGCTAAGCCTACACCATAAATTGTGGCAACAAATGCAACGGCAATGCCACTGCCAAGTCTACTTGGATCAGATAAATTTTCCATCACATGAATCAAGCCAAGTACAGCACCCAGAATACCAACAGTCGGCGCATAGCCACCGGCTGCACTCCAAATCTTTGCAGCGCTGCGTTGCTGAATTTCGAAAAAATGCATATCAATAGCAATCACCTGCCGAATTTTCTCTGGAGGCGTGCCATCTATCATTAGTTTTAGACCTTTTTGAATAAAAGGATCAGTTTCTTTTTTTAAGTAAGTTTCCAGCATGAAAATGCCTTCTTTGCGGGCAAAATTGCTCCAAAGGATGATGCGCTTGGCAAGCGCTTGCCTGTCATCTAGCGGTGGAGAAAACACTTGGCGTACCATCTTCAAGCCAGCGATAAAGCAGTTTAAATTCGTTTGTAGTAATACCGCACCAAATGTTCCACACATCACAATCAAGAATGCAGCAGGCTGCATGAGTGAGCTTATTTGCCCACCTTCAATGGCTTGTCCGAGTAATATGCCGATTAAGGCAAGTACTAAGCCGCCTAAACTACTCCAGTCCATGATTTCTCTTTTAGATTCGAACGCAGCCTAGCAACCGCTTGGCTATGTAATTGGCAAACGCGTGATTCAGAAACGTTCATCACCGCACCTATTTCTTTTAAATTTAGCTCTTGCTCGTAATACAGCCCCATCAGTATCTTTTCACGCTCAGGTAATGCTGTAATCGCTCCTACCAAAGCTTCACGGAAGTCGCCATCTAGGAGGGCTTTAATGGGGTCGCCTTTGCTATCAGCATTAAAGCGATCAAGAAAATGTTCTCCATTTTCTGACTCATGGAAATCTTCGTAATAAATCAGTTGATGACCGCCACAATCGCCAAGCATTTCGTAGTAATCATTCAATGATAGCCGTAGTTTTTTAGCCACTTCATTTTCTGTTGGTGGCTTGCCTAATTGTTGTTCTAACTGACTAATGGCTACTTCTACATCGCGCATGCTCTTGCGTACGCTGCGTGGCAGCCAATCTGCACTCCTTAGTTCGTCTAGCATAGAGCCGCGGATTCTTTGCGCAGCATAGGTTTCAAACTGTGCGCCATGCGTATCTTCATAGCGATTAATCGCATCGAGTAAGCCCATCATGCCAGCCTGTATCAAGTCGTCTAGTTCAACACTTGGTGGCAGTTTGGCTTTAAGCTGATAGGCGAGCTTTTTAACCAAAACGGCATGCTTATTCAACATTTCGTCTTTCTGGTCTTTTTTTCCATGAATGGTATACATAGTGAACCTTTAGCCTAAATGATAGATGCCATATGGTTGATGGCGGCGCTATCCTGTTTGTAATCTAATCGTTGCGCAATCTGCTTGAAAGCGGTTGAAGCGCTTGCTAATGGAAATGCATCAATCACTGAACGACCAAGTTTAGCAGCACGGCTAAGGTGGTCATCGCTCGGAATAGAGCCAAAAAACTCTAGTTCAATTTGCATGAAACGTCTTGCAACTTGCGATATATTACGGAATACGATTTGTGCCTGAGCATCAGTTGCATTGTCTACAATAATGCCGAAAGAGCGTCTGCCCAGTTCGCTACAAATTTGTTTAATGAGCGCGTATGCGTTGGTAATAGATTCTGGCTGACGTGTTAATTGAATGATGATTTCACCATTGTTCAGAATTTTTAGCGGGAGTAGCTTATCTTTGTTCAAGGTGGCATCTACCAACACAATGTCATATTGATGGGCTAACTCGTCAAGAAGCTGATTGGTCAGCTCACTTTCATCACTATCCATCGCTAGGTTAAATTGGTTTTTTTGCATAAGCTTGCCTACACTAAAGCCATAGCTAGTGCTGCTAATGGCGTCAGATATAGAAAGTACTTCGCTATTCATCTCAACAATCACATCAAATAATGAAGGTGATTTATCTATGCCATACTTAACTTCACGTGAGTCTTGCGAGGCATGCACTACCAGTACATCACTGCCTTGGTCGAATATTGAAGCGGCTAAATTAGTCATCATGCGTGCTTGATCTTGAGTGTTCGCAGCAGAGATAATCGACACTACTCTTGGCTTTGGTGCAGCCATAATACGGCGTAATCCTGCGGCTTGGTCATGATGTAAATTAGACATGGCTTAACCCCGCTAACTGAGATTGCATTGTGCTGCCAACCGTATTGCCCATGACAAACGGCAGCTCATCATTCAAGAATTGGAATGGTTGATTGTTAATAGATTTAAGTTTTAATGCGTGCTGAATCAAATAAGCTTTATTGGCTAGATGAATATCTTCTGGCACACGTTGGCCATTAGCTACGTAATACAGTTTCATTTTTTCTCTAATCACCACATCTAAGGCATTGCCAATAGTAGCCGCTTCATCTAATTTTGTGATGATGCAACCTTCTAAGCCTTTGCGTTTGTAAGCTTTAATAACATCGGTAAGCGTTTCACCAGTGCTGGTTGCATTGAGACATAACAATTTTTTTATTGGCATATTGGTGCTAGAAAGCATGGCGATTTGTTCAGCCACCATGCGGTCACGTTGGCTAACACCTACGGTATCAATCAGCACGGTATGTTTGTTTTTTAGCTCGTTAAGCGCGATTTTTAAATCAGCTTCATCCTTCACTGCATGCACCATCACGCCTAGGATTTTGCCGTAGATTCTTAATTGCTCATGACCACCAATACGATAAGCATCCGTAGTGATAATGCCCAAGTTTTCTGTCCCATGTTTCATCACATAGCGCGCCGCTAGCTTTGCTGTAGTCGTGGTTTTACCCACACCAGTTGGACCAATAAGCGCGAAAATTCCACCTTGATCTAATACTTCAGTTTCATTTTCTATCGTGTTTAAATTGATACTAAGAATGGCTTTAATCCATGCCATTGCTTTATCTTCGCTAAGATTTTCAGGCATTTTCTCAGTGAGTTGTCTTGAGAGTGCTGCGCTAAAGCCTGCAGAGAGTAGCATGCTTAACATTTTTGATTTAATAGGATCACGCTGTTGAATGTTGCCCCATGAAATAGCGGTGAGTTGCGACTCAATTACGCTACGCATGTTACGCATTTCATTCAGCATGTCAGTCATTTGTTGGCTAGACTGTATGCTAGGCAACGGATTGGAACTGGCTGGCTGGCGAACAGGCGCTACTGGGCGACTCGCTTGTTGCAACACTGGTTTTTGTGGTGCAGCTTGTCTTACTGGCGCAGGCTGCCTTTGAACTTCAGCTTGCTTATGCATAGCAGCGTTACTTTTTAACTCAGCACGTCTTACAATCTCATCGTAATCGTCAATTTCAGCAGGCAATGATTCGTTGTTGTTCAACGGCGTGTCAGCCGCTTTATTGCGATTGTTTTTGCTGAGCAAAGACAGCAGAGTAGGGGCTTCATTGCTCTCTTCACTAAATGAACGTTGCTGATTTTCATCTCTGGCAACCATAGCATTCATGTCTTCTTCTTTGAAAGCCATGATTTCATTACCACCGTTCATCGCGCGGTTAGATAAAATGACCGCATTTTCTCCCAGTTCTTTACGCACCATGCTTAGTGCTTCCCGTGAGTTTTTTCCGAAAAATCGTTTAATGTTCATGCTGAACCTCCAATAAGACTAGTGACACGTATGGTTTTTGAATCAGGTAATTCGTCGTGTGAAAGCACACGAAGATGCGGTACTGCGCGGCGTAAGAATTTAGATAACGCAGCGCGAAGAGGCGCTGACACCAGCAATACTGGTGTCATGCCCATTTGTTCTTGTTGTTTAGCGGCAGTTTCTGCTTGTCTAGACAAAGTTTCTGCCATGCCTGGTTCAATGGCTGAACCTGCCGTACCATTACCTTGCATTGCTTGAGTTAATAAACGCTCAAGGTTGCTATCAAGCGTCATTACAGTGACTTCATTGCCAGTAGGGAATAGTTGTTGCACGATGGCACGACCAAGCTGAACACGCACTACAGCGGTTAGCTCGCTAGTATCTTGCGTTTGTGTTGCATATTCAGAAAGCGTTTCTACAATAGTGCGCATATCGCGAATATGTACACCTTCAGACAATAAGTTTTGCAATACTTTTTGAATCACGGAGAGTGATAATAGTTTTGGAGTCAGGTCTTCCACCAGTTTTGGTGAATCTTTGCTGATATGGTCTAGCAACTGTTGTACTTCTTGGCGGCCAAGCAATTCAGCCGCATGGAGTGAAATAATATGATTCAAGTGAGTAGCAATCACCGTACCTGCATCAACCACGGTGTAACCCATATTTTGCGCTTCATCTTTAATGTTGCTATCTATCCACACTGCAGGTAAACCAAACGCTGGATCTGTCGTCATGGTGCCAGGTAATGGACCAGACACCATGCCTGGATCTATAGCTAAGAATTGAGCGTAATTAGATTCACCGCTAGCAATTTCCACACCTTTAAGCGTGATTTTATAGCTAGAAGGTTTGAGTTCTAAGTTGTCGCGAATGTGTACAGTAGGCGCTAAGAAACCAACTTCTTGTGCGAATTTTTTGCGTAAACCTTTAATACGTTTAAGCAAATCACCGCCTTGCGCTTTATCTACCAACGGAATCAAACGGTAGCCAACTTCAAGGCCGATTAAATCGACAGGTGTGACATCATCCCAAGTCGCTTCTTCTATCGTTGAGAGTACTTCAACTTTTTCTTCTACTACAGGTTCAGCGTCTTCTACTTTTTTCTGCTCTGCAATAAAGTAAGCCATGCCAGCCAATATTGCGGCTAATAATAAGAATGCAAAGTGAGGCATGCCTGGAATGGCACCCATGCCGCCGATGATGCCAGCGGTGACATATACCACTTTAGAATTTGAGAATAACTGTGTGACTAACTGACCACCAATATCTTCATTATTCGCTACGCGCGATACCACCACACCAGCAGCTACTGAAATGATCAGTGATGGAATTTGAGCTACTAAGCCATCACCAATGGCTAACATGGTGTAATTTTTAACTGCATCGGCAAAGGCTAAATCATGT
Organism: Methylotenera sp.; assembly: GCA_043745985.1. GTDB lineage: Bacteria > Pseudomonadota > Gammaproteobacteria > Burkholderiales > Methylophilaceae > Methylotenera. The sequence continues at coordinate 173 of JAYTRW010000107.1, read as the reverse complement.
TGCACGATACCTACTACTAAACCGCCTACAATGTTAATGATGATGACCATGATGCCCGCGACTGCGTCACCACGTACATATTTACTTGCACCATCCATTGCGCCGTAGAATTCTGACTCTTGGCCAACCTCAGCACGGCGACGACGCGCTTCATCCTCACCAATTAAACCTGC
>JAYTRW010000106.1:0-1908 GCA_043745985.1 Methylotenera sp. | reverse complement strand
ATACGTCAGCTTTGTCATCAGGATGCAGCAAGCTTTCAAAGGCATGCTTAGTCTGCTCAATCTCAGACAATTCATAACCTAGCATTTCGGCCCAACGTGCATTATAAAAGGTCTGACCTGTTGGTACATCTAGATCCCACAAACCAAGATTAGCGCTTTTAAGCGCTAAATCTAATCGCTCGTTCCCCTTAGTAATTTGTTCAGAAAGATTATGGCGTCGAATAAGATTCACTACCCAACGAGAAAGTAGATGTAAAAAATCGATCTCTGTCGCATCAAACCCATTGAAATGCGCCTGATAAGACTCGAATATCAAGCCATAGCGTTGATCATCCACCAATAGAGGCAGACCAATAAAGGACTCGAAGCCCATGAGCGAGTAGCATCGATGCTTGGCATATTGAGATTTTTTCATCTGCTCAACAAAAAAAATGTCGTCAGCTTGAAATAATAACGAGCAATAGGTATCTTCGAAAGGAAACTCTAGCCCGTCATATAAGGTATCGGGTGGCGAGCTTTGCACATCTACAATGCTGATATCGCCTTGCACTTTAGTCAATATGCCAAATTCCATGCCTAAATATTTAGCAGCAACGGCAAGCGCTTCCCTTAACTGCTTTTTATAGTAGACATGTGCTGTTTGAGATGAAATATCACTAAGTGCTTGCATGGCTTCACGCTGGCGTCGTAGCTTTAACTCAATGTTTTTACGTTCAGTAATATCGTGTGCAATGCCTAGCGTACCAGTAAGATTACCAGCGATGTCTTTAATGCCAGTTTTAGTCACTTCAAACAAACCATAGTAGCCATCGCTAAAAGTCAGCCACTCTTCCTTAATTAATGGAAAGTCTTGATTAACCGCTTGACTATCCTGACACCTATAAAGGTCTGCCGACTCTTTATCATAAAGATCATAATCTGTTTTACCAATAATATTGGGTTTATCTAGACCTAAAAATCGCTCAAAAGAATGGTTGCATCGTAAAAATTCACCTTCTTTATTTTTTATCCACACTAAATCAGTCATAGCTTCTAGAGAGGCTTCCAACTGGCTTGTAGCAGTAAATATTGCAAGTTCCTGACTTTTACGCTCGCTTATATCACTAGCGATACCGATAAATCCTATAATATGACCATGTTCGTCTTGCATGGCAGAAACTGCTAGCCTAATAGGCACTTTGGTGCCATTTTTGCGAGTGTATGTCCATTCATGAATATCCGCCCTGCCTAATCTAGCTTTAACCACAAGCACCTCAAAACCTGGTGCTATCGTCTGGTTAAATTCAAGGCTCAAATCAGCTGACCTTGCTAAAATCTCGTCATGGTCGTGAAAAATGATAGGCGTCTGAATGCCAATCAACTCCTCCTGTTTGTAACCCAGTAAATTTTCTGCTGCTTGATTAAAAGTTAGAATAAGTCCATCAGGTGTAGTTGAAATAATGCTATCTGCCGCTGAGGCTAATAGCGCATTATTAAAAACAGCTTTCTTATTCACTTCACCAGAAAGCTGCAGTAATTGTTTTGAAGTTGTTCTAGCCTCAATTAAACGCATGACTTGCCGCGCAAGTACAGCTAAGGTATCGCGCTGCTTTGAAGTTAAGGTGTACGGGGTATTGTCTATCACACAAAGTGTGCCAAGTGCCAAACCATCATTATTGATAATGGGCATGCCTGCATAAAACCGAATATCTGGCGCGCCAGTAACCAATGGGTTATCTGCAAACCGGCTATCATCAAGCGCGTTTGATACTTCAAATAAGCTATTTTCAAGAATAGCGTGGCCACAAAATGAAATATCTCGTGGGGATTCAGAGGCATCTAGGCCAACGCTACTTTTAAACCACTGCCTATTTCCATCAATAAGCGAGATTAGAGCGATTGGCACTTCACATATTTGGGACGCAAGCA
>JAYTRW010000105.1:0-1912 GCA_043745985.1 Methylotenera sp. | reverse complement strand
AGCTTATTAAATGAAGCTAAGTCATTGTAGATGATTAAGAAAACAACAACTAAAGCTACTGGAATATTTTGTGTTGGAAGTCACTGCCAGATCAGCTGCAGACTGACTGGAAATTCAGCCCAATAGTGCGGCTTTGTATTACCGCAAATTACGTGAGATTATTACCTATCATCTAGCGCAAAAAGAACATGAGGTATTTGATGGTACAGTAGAGTTAGACGAGAGTTATTTCGGCGGTGCACGCAAGGGTAAACGTGGTCGAGGCGCGGCTGGTAAGGTGGCTGTATTTGGCATATTGAAACGTGGTGGCAAGGTCTACACCAAGGTCGTGGTGAACACCAAAGCTGGAACCTTAATGCCTGTTATTGCTAGGAAGATAGTGCCTGATAGCATTGTTTACACAGACTGCTATAGAAGCTATAACGCATGAGATGTCAGTGATTTTTACCATGAGCGTATCAATCACTCTAAGCTATTGGCCACAGGAAATAACCACATCAACGGCATTGAGAACTTTTGGAATCAAGCCAAGCGAGTGTTAAGAAAATACAATGGGATTTCTAAAGAATCATTTCCACTATTCTTTAAGAAAGGTGAGTTTAGATTTAATTATGGATCCCCTAAACAACAACTATTTATATTGAGGGAGTGGGCTGGTATTTAGTGTTTATCTACTACAGCTCCAAACTTTATTGTCTTATTAAAAAATGTCTCAACTTGGCTATGAGAAACTGGCTTACTCACGAGAAAACCTTGTATTTCATCACAACCCAATTCTCGCAAGAACGCCAGTTGCGCTTTGGTTTCTATACCTTCACTCACCACCCGAATTTTTAAAGCATGCGCCAAATTAATAATCGCCGTCACAATTTCTGCATCGTCATTATTAGTTAATACGTCGTTAATAAAACTCTTGTCGATTTTAACCGCATCAATTGGCAAGCGCCTGAGCTGGCCAAGATTTGAATGCCCCGTGCCAAAGTCATCAATATACAGATGCAGATTAAGTGCACGCATTTCCGCCAGAATATCCATGGTCATTTCAGGATCATCCATCGTTGCGCTTTCGGTAATCTCTACGTTCAGCATAGCAGGGTTCATACGCGTAGTTTTGATGATTTTCAAGATGTCTGCAATTAAGGATAAGTCACTAAATTGTCGTGGCGAGATATTCACCGCGACAGGCGGCGGATTAAGCCCGGCCTCATGCCATCTCACCCATTGCTCACAAGCCTCGCGGATGACAAAGCGTCCGATTGGCACAATAAGGCCTGTTTCTTCAGCAATTGGGATAAATTTATCTGGGCTAGTCAACACGCCTGCATTGGTTAGCCAGCGAACTAATGCTTCTAAACCCACCACTTGATTGGTGCGTAAATCAACTTTAGGTTGATACATCAATAACAACTCACCCTTCTCTAAGGCTTGTCGCAAACCATTTTCTATTTCTAGCTGCTCATGCGCGAAGACATTCATATCTTCACTAAAGTATTCAAAACCGCTACGTTTGCTTTTTGCTTGGTACATGGCCAAATCAGCATGTCGAAGTAAAGTATGCGCATCAGTAGCATCGTTAGGATAAACACTAATGCCGATACTTGCACCAACACTATAACGCCTACCCTGCAGTTCAAATGACTCTGAAACGATGCCAATGATTTTTCTAGCTAAATTGCTCGCGGCATTATTCACGGGGGGATGTGTATGCACGACAGCAAACTCATCACCGCCTAAACGCGCGACAAAATCATCCGCTCGCAAAATTTCGTTCAATCGCTTAGCAATGAGTCTAAGTACTGCATCGCCTAGCTCATGCCCTTCTGAATCATTAATTTTCTTAAAGCGATCTAAATCAATAAACAATAAGTAGACCTGTTGTTTTTGCCGAGAAGCTTGTGCAAGACTGTGTGTT
>JAYTRW010000104.1:0-1913 GCA_043745985.1 Methylotenera sp. | reverse complement strand
AGTAGAGTAGAGAAGGAAGACAGCAGAATTGCTATCTCCTTCCCCCTCGTCAAACCGTACGTGCAGTTTTCCCGCATACGGCTTTCCTGTAAACTTCTTTGCAGGCCTTCACAGTTTGCTTTTAACGAAGTATTTCGTTGGGTCTGTCAGGCCGTATTTTACGACCAACAACTCAAAGGCATGTTTACCGTACACGCGGCTTCGTCTCTGGCTCTTGCGGTTATAATATCTGTTTAACCTTTCTCTCAAATAGTATCTCAGCTTTCTTTTGCTCATTGCAGCGTAGCTCACTCCCGGTATATCAAAATAATTCAGCCAGCCGCGTACCATTGCATTGAGGTCGTCTGCTACTTTCCATGCAGAGTAATGCCCGTTTCCTAATAGGTATGCACCGATCTTCTCTCTCAACTTCTTTTCTGACTTGTCACTTGGTTTTATATTCCAATATTTAGTCTGACGACCTTTCAGGTCTGTATCATACCTTATAGTAAAACCAAGAAAGCTGAATGGGTCTTTGCTCGCTTCTATCTGCCTGGTCTTGGTTTCATTGAGTGTTAAGCCCATCTTATCTAATAGCTGCTTTAGTTTTTCTTTGGCTGCTATGCTGATTTGCTGGCCCATTAACACAAAGTCATCTGCATATCGGACCATCCGGATGCCTGCCTTGTGAAACAGGTGCTTGCTATTGTTTACTATCCTGTCTATAAGGTGCATGTACAAATTGGCCAGTAAGGGTGAGATTACTCCGCCCTGCGGGGTGCCTTCCTTTTTACTTTTATGATATTGACCATCTTCATACACAGGGCTTTTCAGCCACTTCCTTATTAGCTTTATCAGCCTCGGATCACTTATACGCAGTTCAAGGGCTTTCTCAAGCTTGTCGTGCGGTATTGTATCAAAGTAAGCACTAAGGTCTGCATCCAGCACTTCAGTTTTCCCTTCCTGCAGATGACGCTTTATTGCTCCCATTGCATCTTTTGCGCTGCGATTGGGGCGAAAGCCATAAGAGCTATCTTCAAAATCGGCCTCAAATATTGGTTCTATTATTTGCAGACAGGCCATCTGCGCTACCCGGTCTCTGATAGTGGGTATCCCTAACGGTCTTTTACCTCCGTTGGCCTTGGGTATCCATACACGCCTGACTGCTTTTGGCTCGTAATCCTGTTTGCGAAGGGCTTCTGATAATTCAGAAAGAAACTTATCTATTCCGCTCTCCTCAATGCTTTTAAATGTTTCTCCGTCTATACCCGGTGAACCCCCATTTGCTCTTACACGATAATAGGCCGCCAACAGTACGTAGGGTAGAAATACCTTGTCGTACAATATATAAAACTTGTAGTCCCGCTGCTGCTTCGCTTTGCAGTATAACTTCTGCTGTAACAATTTTACTCTTTCTACAGGCTTCATTTCCCGCTTGGGTATTCTTGTACCATCAGGTGGTAGGGCGCCAGCTTCGACCCTTTGCTGATTTGTCATCAATTCGGTCTTAAAATTATTATTGAAAAGTTTGTTTACAGTAATGCCCCTTCGCTCCTGCCGCTTTTACCTTTTCGGCTATCAACACTACTACGGGCATATCCGACTCCCACAGCCAGACCCGGCAAGGCCTGCTGTTTGGGTCTCCCACGTTCATGCACTACCTTCCATTGACACGCAACACCATCTTACCCCGGACAGCCCCTGATGTACTGTGCCCGTTATACTCTCATCAGGATTGCAGGTTTCATCAACTCTGGAAGACTGACCGCTGCCATTTGTTTAACGAGGCCTGACTGGTGCAGCTTATCAATCCGCGCATCGAGAGCTTTAACACTTTCGTTTCCTCCAGCATTATCTCAATGGCTTCAACCTGAACGGCAAATTGGGTTGTGTGGTTCTTTCATCCACATAGGTATTAATTTAATTAAAAAAAA
>JAYTRW010000103.1:0-1921 GCA_043745985.1 Methylotenera sp. | reverse complement strand
CAAATCACTTTAGGTTCTATTTTTATTGCATTGTTTTTAAATAATGTTTATGCAGCCAGTGCTGAAACTATAGCATGTAAAACTGCCCTAGATAAAGGTGATGCTATAGCCGCACTGAAGCAAGCTGAGAAATCGCTCAGTAACAATAATAAAGAAGTTGAGGCCTACATTTGCCAAGGACGCGCCTTTATGGCAACGACAAAGTTGGACTCAGCATTATCATCTTTTAAACAAGCGAATACCTTATCAACTGATGCTTTTGATAAAACCATTGCCACCTTGCTGATGGGTCGTACTTATCATGCGCTTAAGCAAGATGATTTAGCGATAGCGAGTTTTCAGCAAACGCTCGAAAATGCGAAAGCCGCCAACAACCAAGCATTTGTGCGAGTGGCGCACAATGCAATGGGTGATATTTATTTTGAAAGTAATCAGTATATTCAAGCTCTACCTGAGTATATGGCAGCAACCAAACTTGCCGCAAATGACAATGAGCGCGGTGAAAGTTATGAAAAAGTAGCATCAACACATCATAAATTGAATCAAAATGATTTGGCAGTTGAATACCAACTTAAAGCCTATTTAATGCATGACACCGCTGGAACTTTAGACCAATACGCCCACTCTAGCGTTGAGCTTGGCCGTTATTATGTGATTACCAAGAGTTACACCAGCGCTGAAAACATACTCAATAAAATCATTAAATTCGCGAAAGAACAAGGCGGGGCTTACTATGAAGCACAAGGTAGCTATGTATTAGCGCAAGTTAAGGCTGCTAAAGGCGACATTGCAGCAGCTAAAAGCTTGGTTGAGAACGCAAAACTCATCGCTAAAAACACCAACGACAAAGCGTTGGATGCGGAGATCGATCAAGAAACTGCAGGTTTGTTTTAATTTTAAATTTCGAAATGAAAAATTAGTTGAATAGTTTGTAAGGGAATCTATTCAGGGGTGACTAATAGGCAACAGTAACATCTCATCAATCTTTTTAATTACACCTTTAATTGAGAGCCGCCATGATTATTCAAAGAAAATCTGACATTATTCCTTCTGAAATCACGCCTAAATCAGTATTTGATAATCGCCGTGAATTCATACAAAAAGCTGGCTTTGGTTTAATTGCTGTTGCTGCGGCAAGCTTATTAAGCAATCCTCTTAGAGCTGCCACAGTGAGCTCAGGAACCACAGAAGGTGCTGGTAGATTAATAGGACGCGCTAATGCTCCAGCCATTATTAAATCACCGTCTTTTGGCGCTCATCAAAAAATCTCTAACTACACTAAAACAGCCTATGGCATGGGTGAAAAACTCACAGCTTACGAAGATGTCACTTCTTACAATAACTACTATGAGTTCGGTACAGATAAAAACGAGCCTGCAATTAACTCAAAATTATTCAAACCGTATCCGTGGACAGTCAGTATTGAGGGTGAAGTTAAAAAGAATAAAACTATCAGTATTGAAGATATTTATAAGCTAGCGCCGCTAGAAGAGCGCATCTACCGCATGCGTTGTGTAGAGGGCTGGTCTATGGTTATACCGTGGATAGGTTTACCTTTAGCGCAACTGATTAAATGGGCAGAGCCTAACGCTAATGCAAAATATGTGGAATTTATCTCTATAGCTGATAAGCAGCAAATGCCTGGCCAGAACCTACAAGTGCTTGATTGGCCTTATGTAGAAGGTCTACGCATGGATGAAGCCATGAATCCGCTCACAATTATGGCAGTTGGCTTATATGGTGAGCAGTTACCCAATCAAAATGGCGCACCGATGCGCTTAGTGACGCCATGGAAATATGGCTTTAAGGGCGCTAAAGCTATTGTTAAGATTCGTTTCGTTGAAAAAATGCCAGCTTCAAGCTGGATGAGAGCAGGGCCAAATGAATATGGATTTTATGCTAATGTGAACCCAAATGTAGA
>JAYTRW010000102.1:0-1925 GCA_043745985.1 Methylotenera sp. | reverse complement strand
CAAAATGTCACGGTAACGGCAAAATGGTCAAAGATCCTTGCCCAACTTGTAGCGGCGCAGGTAGAACCAAACAAAACAAAACGCTCTCTGTGAAAATTCCAGCTGGCGTGGACGAGGGCGATAGAATTCGTTTAAGCGGCGAAGGTGAAGGTGGAGTGAATGGTGGGCCAACAGGTGATCTATATGTTGTAATTCATCTAAAAGAGCACAATATTTTCCAACGCGAAGGTGGAAACTTACATTGCGAAATGCCAATTAGCTTTAGCACTGCGGCATTAGGTGGCGAGATTGAAGTGCCAACCTTAGGTGGCTCTGCCAAAATGAAAATTCCAGCAGAAACGCAAACAGGTGGTGTATTCAGGTTGCGTGGCAAAGGTATTAAACCGCTACGCCAATCTGAAAGTGGCGATTTGATGGTGCACGTAGTAGTTGAAACCCCAGTTAAGTTAACTGAAAAACAAAAAGACTTGCTCCGTGAGTTTGAAACTAGCACCCAAGCGGATTCTGGCAAACACAGCCCAAAAAATAAAAGTTGGGTAGATAAAGCAAAAGATTTCTTTGGTTGATTTACTACTCAACTAAACAGCCTGTTATTGCGAGCTGTTTAGTGTTAAGTAGTTATTACCAAAAGTGACTAAAAAACCATAAGGCCGCATTGATGCGGCCTTATGGTTTTACAAACTAAATTCAACTGTAGATTAAAAGAGTGAGACTTGCCGTTTTACTGGAGCCTTAGTTTCCTTAACATCATGACCTTTTCTGGCGCGCTTGAGCAGGAATTTACTTAAACTCTCCCCTTCAAGCACTTTAACTTTACCTCTAATAACGATATTAGCCCTTAGTCCATCACTTAGTTCGATACGTGACAATAAAGCCTTATCTGGAATATCCATCATGCGTACGCCCTTGCCGCCATTTGGATACTCGTTTACTTCACTGATAGGGAATACCAATAACTTATTTTCAGATGAAGTCACCGCAAGGTGCGTGCGTTCATCTAATTTAATTGGTGGTAGAATCAGCGCACCATCTTCTGGCTTCATAAAACCTTTACCCGCCTTAGGTCTTGCCACTAAACCTTTCAAAGGCGCAACAAAGCCGTAGCTATTTGATGTGGCAAATAAGTATCGGTCGTCATCTTTACCTGAAAGCACATGGGCTAATTTAGCGCCATTTTGCACTTCTATGATTGAACTGAGCGGAATGCCATCGCCTTTACCACCTGGCACTGTAGATGCATCAAAGGCGTAGCATCGACCATTGGTGTCTAGCAAGACAATCGGCAACACGGTGCGCGTTTCAATGACGGCAAACTCGCCGTCACCAGCTTTCCATGCGATTGACTCTCGTTCAATGCCGTGGCCTTGTCTAGCTCTAATCCAGCCATTTTTAGAGAGCAGAATAGTCACCGGTTCATCCACCACAAAAGCTTTTTGACCGCCCTGCGCACGTTCCACTGGTTCTATCAATGTACGGCGATCATCTCCGTATTTTTCCGCGTCTTGCTTGATCTCTTTTGCAGTGAGTTTGCGTAATTTATTGTCGCTCTCTAAGATATTCTGTAAACCACTGGCTTCTTCACGTAAATCTTTTAGCTCTTTTTCAATCTTAAAGCCTTCAAGCCTAGCGAGCTGACGCAGTCTGATTTCTAGAATATCTTCGGCTTGTATTTCACTTAATTGAAACGCTGCAATCAAGTCGGTTTTCGGTTCATCTGAATTGCGAATCACGCGAATCACTTCATCTATATGCAAAAAGGCGATCATGCGACCTTCTAGAATATGGATGCGTTTATTGATTTTATCCAAATCAAACTGGCAGCGTCTGCGCACCACATTCAGGCGGAATGCTATCCACTCTTTGAGAATCGCCACCATGCCTTTTTGCGCAGGACGGCCATCAGTGCCTATCATCACCATATTCAC
>JAYTRW010000101.1:0-1925 GCA_043745985.1 Methylotenera sp. | reverse complement strand
AGAAGCAACTGATAGCAGAGTTATTAACATTAACTATTCGACAATATTATACCCATATATTTTCGCAGCACTCGTGCCATGACATTACTCACAACCACTATGTCTCACGAGGTTACAGTCAAGGCGATGCGGTAGATGTTATTAGTGTGGATGCACCACTAGACAAAGCGTACAGAAAATACATTGATAATGTCTTATGGGACCAACCAATATATGCACATGCGATTATCGATAATGTTGAGTATGATACTTATGGCTTTTTAGATAACGAATATGAGTATGATAAGAAGACGGTTATAGACAAGATAGCGCTATTTGATATAGCTGATGACGCAAAAAAGTATCTAGTTGCTAGCTTACCTGACTATATTTAGTAGTCGGACTACACAAGGAGAATTAAAATGAGTATTAAAAATAGCGCAATACTATGTGAGTTAACTATTAGCTCATATATTGGCAGTAAAAAGGATACCCGTACAGGTGACGAGGTCACTCAATCTAAGAATGCATTGAAAGGTGCAGCATCAGTCAATAAACATTTGTTTAACAACGTAAAGGAACTCGATGACGTAAATAAATTTGTAGCAGGTACTCGTACAGAGTTCTATAGACGCACACTGCCTTGGTCTGACTTAGGCGCGCGTCTTGTAACTACTGCCTCATTCTATGAGGTCAATGATTGGTTGGCGCAGCAAGAGACCGAGTTCTTACGCTTAGTGGATGTGTTTATCGCCAAGTATAGTACGTTAGTAAGCTCACAAGCGTTTCAATTAGGGGCGATGTTTGATCGTAGTGAGTACCCAATGCAAGAGGGCATTGCTCGTAAGTTTAAGTTCACTAAGATATACACCCCTGTACCAGAAGCAGGTGACTTTAGGGTGGATATTGAGAATGATATACGGGATGAACTTGCCAAACAGTATGAGGCGATTTACAATGATAGAACGGCATCAGCAATGAGTGACTTGTGGGATAGACTGCATACAACCCTGACCCATTTAAGTGAACGCTTAACCCCTGTAGACTCAGGTAAGGCTAAAATCATTCGTGATGCCGTTGTAACCAACGCAGTTGAGCTGTGCGCCATGTTGAAAGATATGAATGTCACAGGTGATGCTGACTTAGAAACTGCCCGTAAGACGCTGGAGACCACCTTAATAGGAGTAACCCCCGATGACTTGCGTAAGTCAGATGATACTAAGAAAGACATTAAAGGGCAGGTTGATGGGATACTTAAACAGTTTAATTGGTAGGGGGTTGTATGAATGAGATTTATTGGGTAGCTATACTAGAGCCAGACGATGCTGACCCATCAGTAGAGGTAAGGTGCCAAGCGCTAGCAGTAAACTCAACGTATTACAAGATGTCTAACGCCCCTGATTGGGTGGCTAAAGGTGTGGCGATACTCAAGTTAGTAGACGACTCAAATATTGTCCCACGGGTGGGGCAGCGTATCAGCAGCAGCCTATATATCCTGTACTGCACACCACTGATTGATTTACTATCGCAAGGTAGTGACTCTAAGTTAACTTAACTGTAGTCGGACTACACACTAGATAAACAAACCCTTGACACCTAAAAGTGTTAGGGGTACATTGGACGACATTCATCAAATTAAAGGAACTATCATGATTACTTTAAAGAGTCTTATTACACGGTCATACGAGCTGTATCCATCATCTAAACGTATGCAAAGAACTTGGGTTAGGCAAACGTTCACACTATATAATACTAATAGACATGCATTTTTAACAGGTGGCTGGAAAGCAGGGCAGCACTAATGAAGCACACCCTACCTGATTATAGTCTAGCTACGTTATTAGTAATCACATTGACTGGCATTGGCGCAGTAAACATCATAGGCACCATTGCAATTCTTATGGATACTAAACCAGCCATTGGATGCACAGTAAATGCGTCAACAA
>JAYTRW010000100.1:0-6211 GCA_043745985.1 Methylotenera sp. | reverse complement strand
ATTGGAGAATCAATGCGAAAATGGAAAAAAACTTGACCCAACGTGAACACTTGATGTAAAAACTAACTGCCAGCACAAAATACGTTTTAGGTGTTCACATTCGACCAGAATCAGTGTTCACGTTCGTCAGAATATGCAACGGAAGACGGTGTACGCAAGCTCAATCCCTAAACCGCTGACCTACTAAAACCGGAAGTTAATTCTTAAAAAAGAATTAAACCTCCGCGACATCTTGTTTTGATATCGACATGATTGTGCTTATGCCTCTAGTTCGAGGTTTTGCAACGCACGGTCATGATCACCTTCAATCTACAAGAAGCGGCTGTCTTTCTGAAGATCCATCCAGTGACGCTTTCTATTAAGGCAGCCTCAGGAGAAATCCCTGGCTCTAAGATAGGCAAGCGCTGGGTCTTTCTAGAGATTGACCTCATTAGCCATATACGCGCACAATATCAGACGCGAGCGTTGCAAAGTGATAGAAAGGAAACAGTATGTCACTCTACAAACGCAAGGATTCAACTCAATGGTGGCTTAAGATCAGCCTCAATGGGCGAACAATACAAAGATCTACTGGGACTGCGGACAAAGTCCAAGCCCTAGAGCTCCACGACAAGCTTAAAACCTTGTTGTGGGAACAAGTTAGACTAGGGGTCAAACCTAGTCGATCTTGGCAAGAAGCGGTAGTGAAATGGTTGTTGGAAACGTCCGACAAAGTTACGCACAAAGAAGATAAGCAGAAGCTCGCTTGGCTACATGCTTACCTAGTTGAATTACGGTTAGATGAGATCAATCTGGAAGTCATCGACAAGATTCGCAGTGCAAAGCTCAAGGAGGTATCTAAAGCCACCACCAGTCGCTACTTAGCACTGATTCGTTCTATTTTGATTCGGGCACGAGACGAATGGGAATGGGTCGATAAGGTCCCCAAGATCAGGCTCTTTAAAGAAACGAATAGTCGTGAACGCGCGCTAACGGTGGGTGAGGCGAAAGCTTTACTTAACGAGTTGCCAGCACATCAGCATGAAACCGTGCTGTTTGCGCTGGCCACAGGCTTAAGGCAAAGCAACATCCTCAAGCTGGAATGGTCACAAGTGAATCTTGAATTACGGCATGCCTGGATCCATGGCATACAATCCAAGAATCGCCGGCCCATTGCAGTACCCTTGAATGACATTGCAATTGCAGTCTTGCAGCGTCAATTAGGTAAACACGAAACATGTGTGTTTACCTATGCAGGGAAACCGCTTAAGGCTGCAAACACCAAAGCGTGGGGACGTGCTTTAATAAGGGCTGGCATTAAAGATTTCCGCTGGCATGACTTGAGACATACCTGGGCAACGTGGCAACGACAGGCTGGGACACCTACCCATGAATTACAGAAATTGGGTGGATGGCGAACTGGAGCAATGGTGGAAAGATACGCTCACCTGGCACCAGAACAACTGACTACCGCTGCTGCACGACTTGATTCGGTGTTTGCTGGTTACGATTTGGCTACGGTGCGCTAACAACAGAAAAGCCTCACATCGCTGTGAGGCTTACTGTATATGGTGGCCCCCCTGTGAGTCGAACACAGCACCAACGGATTATGAGTCCGCTGCTCTAACCAAGCATGAGCTAGGGGGCCAAAACTTTAAAGACGCTATTTTAAACTAAGAGTTGAAATCAAGACTAGTTAATCTTGTCCAGTTTCTAAGAAACTACGCAATCTTTCTGAGCGTGTTGGATGACGTAGTTTACGCAACGCCTTCGCTTCAATTTGACGAATACGCTCACGGGTTACATCAAACTGTTTACCAACCTCTTCTAAGGTGTGATCAGTATTCATTTCGATACCAAAGCGCATACGCAATACTTTGGCTTCACGCGGCGTTAATGACTCCAGCACTTCACTGGTGGCATCACGTAAGCTCGCGTAAATAGCGGCATCAACAGGCGCCAACGTTTGGCCATCCTCAATAAAGTCACCTAAATGTGAATCCTCATCATCGCCAATTGGCGTTTCCATTGAAATTGGCTCTTTGCTGATTTTTAAGATTTTACGAATCTTATCTTCAGGCATTTCCATTTTCTCTGCAAGCAATGCTGGATCTGGCTCTACACCCGTTTCTTGTAAAATCTGGCGGCTGATACGATTCATTTTATTAATCGTTTCAATCATGTGCACTGGAATACGAATAGTACGTGCTTGGTCGGCAATAGAACGTGTAATCGCTTGGCGAATCCACCATGTTGCATAGGTTGAGAATTTGAAACCACGACGGTATTCAAACTTATCTACCGCTTTCATCAAGCCGATATTGCCTTCTTGAATTAGATCCAAAAATTGCAAACCGCGGTTTGTGTATTTCTTAGCAATCGAAATTACCAAACGCAAGTTAGCTTCAATCATTTCACGTTTAGCACGACGCGCACGCGCCTCACCAGTCGTCATTTGCTTGTTGATTTCTTTTAGCTCTTTGATTGGAATACCAACATTGGCTTCTAAATCAATCAAGCGTTGCTGTTGATCTAAAATTGAGTGGTTATAACGTATTAACTTCTCAACGTACGGTTTATCCGCTTTCAGTTCTTCAGCCAACCAACCTAAATTACTCTCATTACCTGGGAATGATTTAATGAAATGGAGTCTAGGCATACCTGATTTTTCTACACAGAAATCAAGCACTTTGCGTTCGTGGCTACGGATAGTTTCAACTAAATCACGCACCTGATCACACAAGCCTTCAACTTGTTTTGGTGAGAATCTGAATGCTGTTAATTCAACCAGAATTTCTGATAACAACGCTTGATACTCAAGATCTTGAGAACCTCTTAAAGGCAAGATTTCCGTCATTTTTTTATTCGCAGCACGAATTATCGTAAAACGATTAACGACCTCATCTTTGAGTTTTGCGAGCGCTTCAGCAGAGATTGCGGCAGCTTTTGCGCCGTCCTCATCGTCACTTTCGTCACTTTCTTCAATATCTTCATCTTCGTCATCAGCAGCCTCAATCACAACATCAGCAACCGCACCTACGTCAGAATCAATCAAGCCATCCACTAAATCATCGACGCTTAACTCATCGTTTTCAACTTTATCAACCAATGCCAACAAAGCCGCAATAGTCGTTGGGCAAGCCGCAATCGCTTGCACCATGTGTTTAAGACCGTCTTCAATACGACGTGCTATTTCAATTTCGCTTTCACGGGTAAGCAGATCCACTGTACCCATTTCCCGCATATACATACGCACAGGGTCAGTTGTACGGCCAAAGTCTGAGTCTACTGTAGCAAGTGCTTGCTCGGCCTCTTCCACTGCATCTTCATCAGTCACTGCTGGTGGTGCGTCAGACATTAACAACACTTCGGCATCAGGCGCTTCTTCGTACACCTGAATGCCCATGTCATTAATCATGCCGATGATGCCATCGATTTGCTCAGAGTTTTGAACGTCATCTGGAAGGTGATCGTTAATCTCAGCGTAGGTTAAGTAGCCGCGCTCTTTACCTAAGACAATGAGAGACTTTAAACGTGAGCGGCGTTCTTCAGCGCTAGCTTCTTGAAGCTCAGGGCTAACAAACTCCATTTTATTTTTTTCTGCTAACTGGTCGCTTTTCTTTGGTCTTGCCATGTACTCACCTCTAATTTATGCAATTACCATGTTTTAAAAAAAATGGGCATGGTGAATGTAATTTCCGTAACCCTCTATTATAGCAGAAAATAACGCTATTTTGACCCACAGGCGCTGCTAATAATTCAATGTGGCGACAGTCAACTAGACTAGTTAAAGCTATTTCTTCACTTTACTTCCTAAATTTTTTAGTAAGATTCGCTCATCATCCGTCAGTGCGCTTAAAGGTTTTTCACTGACTTGAGCTAGCAATGCACTTTCGTCTTTCTGTAAATAAAGCTGCTTTAATTGCTGCCTTGCGCCAGACATCGCCTGTGCTAAATCCAGCGTTTCATCTAACACATTAAGCTCTTTCTTTAACTCAGAAATGATATTGGCATCAACTTTACTTTCCAACTCACGCATAATCACTACTGGTTTAGAATGAGGATGCATGAGGCAAGTTTCAATAGTCTGCCTCAATAATAATTCATCATCTGAGCTACCCGAGACCCATAGCAAATCAGATTTATCCACCAGCGCAGGTTGCATAATCATGGTTAAACAAAAATGGTGATGCAATGAATTAGTCGTACGTGTGAGCTTTGGTCTAGCTTGTACTGGCGCTTTGTTCAGATTAGGCAACTTAAGCAAGCTTTGCATTTCATCAATGGATAACCCCGCTAATTCCGCCACTTTTTTTCGCAAATACATCGCACTACGCGGCGCATTGATTTGCTGCATAATTGGCTCAGCTTCGTTCAAAAAACGCACTTTATCCTCTTGGCTTTGCAAAGGATTATCTTCACTTAAATGCTTCAAAATATACTGTGAAAGTGGCATTGCAGTTTTAATTTCCGCCTCAAATAGCTCTTTACCAAACTCACGCACATAAGAATCAGGATCATGCTCTTTGGGCAAGAATAGGAATGATAGCTTCAAGCCATCCGTAAGCGCAGGCAAAGCATTCATTGCTGCACGCCAAGCTGCAGTTAGACCTGCTTTATCTCCATCAAAACAAAATACCACTTCATCTGTTTGCCGCATCAACTTGGTAATGTGAAATGGCGTGGTGGCCGTACCCAACGCCGCCACGGCATATTCAATACCGTACTGAGCTAGGGCGACTACATCCATATAACCTTCAACCACCAATGCACGGCCTGCATCGCGTATGGCTCTGCGTGCTAGAAACAAACCATAAAGCTCATGGCCTTTTTGAAACAGAGGCGTTTCAGGTGAGTTGTAGTATTTTGGGGTATCTTCTGGATTTATGACGCGTCCGCCGAAGCCAATCACCTGACCTTTTTGGTCATGAATCGGGAACATAATGCGGTCACGAAACCGGTCATAGCGACGACCTTGATCATTCTCAACTACCAAGCCTGCAACACTCAAAGCTTCATTATCATAGTTAGGAAAAACGCTCTGTAAATTTTGCCAACCCGCAGGCGCATAACCTACTTGAAACTTAGCCGCCACTTGGCCGCTTAAGCCACGCGCTTTTAGGTACTCAATGGCTCGAGGCGATTTTTTAAGCTCCGCTTTATAGTACTGGGCAGCCTGCTGCAAAGACTCTTGCAAACCCAACACTACCTTATGTTCAGGCTTGTTAATATCACGGGTTTCTTGCGGCACAATCATCCCGACCATTCGAGCAAGATCATTAATCGCTTCTACAAAACTTAAACCCTGGTATTCCATTAAGAAACCAACGGCTGTACCGTGTGCTCCACATCCAAAACAATGATAAAACTGCTTAGTTGGACTAACGGTAAAACTAGGGGATTTTTCGTTATGGAATGGGCAGCAAGCAGAATAGTTAGCCCCTGCTTTTTTCAAGGGCGTGCTTTTATCAATCACGTCTACAATATCCACGCGATTTAATAACTCTTGAATAAAGCTCTCTGGAATCAAAGTGTTCTGCTTTTATAAGATTTTAGGTAATTTTAGCTTAATTTAGAATGGTCGTTTTACAATTAGAACCGTTTCAATTAATAGAAAACTGTAGAAACAAAAAAGGAGCTTTTCGCTCCTTTAATATTTTTTACTGATTATTTTTTACTCAAGCTAATCGAGTTTTAATCAAACCTGATATTTTTCCCATATCAGCCTTACCAGCAACTAGCGGCTTAATCTCAGCCATCACTTTACCCATATCTTTAACACCAACAGCGCCAATATCTGCCACTACTTGATCTAAAATACTTAGAATTTCAGCCTCAGTAAGCTGTTGTGGCAAGTATTCCCGCAACACAGTCACTTCATACTTTTCAATATCGGCTAAATCTGTTCTATTTGCAGATTCGTAAGCAGCGATTGAGTCGCGGCGCTGTTTGAGCATTTTTTCGATAGCTGTAATCACATCAGCATCACTTAGCTCAATGCGCTCATCAACCTCGCGCTGTTTGATTGCTGCTTGCAATAAACGAATAGCACCTAAACGCGCGCTATCTTTAGCGCGCATTGCAGCTTTCATGTCTTCAGTGATTTGTAACTTAAGGCTCATCTGAACTTATGTACTCTTGATGTAAGTATCGAACTTAGCCTGATAATCTGCCATGTGTTCAGTCAGTGCAATTTTGTATTGATTAACAAAGTACTCTAACGCGGCCGCTT
>JAYTRW010000099.1:0-1926 GCA_043745985.1 Methylotenera sp. | reverse complement strand
CTGCGCCAAGGCGCTACATACACCACAACCACGTGTAGCTCTAGGTTTAGCATTAAGAGATATTGCCAATAGCGCGATTGATATTTCAGACGGACTACTGGCAGATTTGGGTCATATCTTAGAACAGTCCAATCTAGGCGCAACAATAGAGTTATACGCCATCCCTCACTCTACATTTGCAGACTATCCAATACATCTAGATGATGATAGTTTCAGAAAAATGTTGTTAGCTGGCGGTGATGACTACGAGTTATGTTTTACCGCTCCAATAGAAAAGCATGCTGAAATTGTAAAAATAAGTGAAATGATTAAACTCCAGTTAAGTTGCATCGGCCACGTGACCGAGAATACTGACTTAACATTGCATGGCTTAGAAAATGAAATTATAAACTTTAAGGAAACTGGCTTTGACCACTTTAGTTAAACCGCCAAATATACAATTTTTATTACAACACCCTGCTCATTTTTTTGGCTTAGGCTTTGGTAGCGGTCTAGCGCCCAAAGCGCCAGGTACGTTTGGCACACTGGTTGGTTACCCACTATTCTGGCTGATGTCGGTTTATGCTTTATCAACCCAACTCATCATCATCTCTGCTTTATTTTTAATCGGCATTTACTTTTGCGATGTCACTGGCAAAGCGCTTGGCGTTTCAGACCATGGCGGTATTGTTTGGGACGAAATTGTCGCGATGATGTTAGTGCTTGCTTTCACGCCGAACCAATGGCAGTGGTGGCTTGTGGCATTTTTACTATTTAGATTATTTGATATTTGGAAGCCATTTCCAATCAGACAATTTGATGCCAAACTCAAAAATGGTTTTGGTGTTATGTTTGATGATCTACTCGCTGCAATCTACGCCATTATTGGCTTACAAGGCTTGTTATGGGCAATTGCGCATGGATGATGCTTTGTCAGACTTAGCCGCCAAACTTGGTGCAACACTTAAAGCGCGAGGCTATACGCTGGCTTTGGCTGAGTCTTGCACGGGAGGGATGGTTGCTCAAGCTATTACCAGTATCGCTGGAAGTTCAGCTTGGTTTGACTGTGGTTTTGTAACATATAGTAACCAAGCAAAAATTGAGGTGTTGGGAGTACTCTCAAAGACACTAGAAACATACGGTGCAGTGAGTGAACAAACTGCCATTGAGATGGCTGTCTGTGCGCTAAAAAACAGCCATGCACAAATTTCTGGCAGCATCACAGGTATTGCTGGCCCAGACGGTGGTACTTTTGAAAAGCCAGTTGGTACGGTTTGCTTTGCTTGGGCTGAAGCACACAAGCTTAGTGCTACGACAACATCCACTACAACCAAGTACTTTAAAGGTAATCGTCAAGAAATCCGTCAACAAGCCACCATCGAGTTGATGGCAGGACTGATCAACAGATTAACCAGTAACGGTTAGTATCTAAAATCTAGCGGTGACCGCCATGATGTCCTTCATCGTGATCTCCATGGTTCCAACCACCTCGATCACCATCGCCACGACCCCAGCCATGATGCTCACGGCCTTCATGACGCCAGCCTCTATCATAATCGCGGTATCCAACATTGTAATACTGGTATGAAACTGCAGGCTGATAATACACAGGTGGTGCAGCGCGGTAGTATATAGGCTGGCTGTAGATAAACCACTGGCGGCGCAGGATAATAAGCCACTGGTGGCGCATACCCATAACCGCCGATGTTGACATCTAAACTAAAAGAATCTCGCGCAGATGCGGTGGATATAGAAGCCACACCAATGGCTAAAGCAATGACAGCAGTACGTAATAATTTCATCTTCTTCTCCAATCACAAAATAGAGTTTGTGTGATTAAAAAACGTGTTAAATTTGGGTCTGTCCTAGATAATACATAAAATGTTATAAGGATGGCATGAGAAAGAGCGGATTAAGTTCAGCGAAGCAAACCAAATTACTAGAGCA
>JAYTRW010000098.1:0-1942 GCA_043745985.1 Methylotenera sp. | reverse complement strand
ATCTAAACCCCAGGTTTTTCGCCCCATAAAATTTTATGTAGCTGTACTTGCATACGCACAGGTAACTTATCAGCCAGTACCCACTCCGCTAGTTCGGTTGGGTTAACCTGACTATAGACTGGTGAAAATAATACGGGACATTTTTCGGCAATTTTATGTGTATTTAATAACTCTCTAGCCCATTGGTAATCTTCTCGACTACACAATACAAACTTCACTTCGTCTGAGCTTTTTAAATGCTCTAAATTGCTCCAGACATTATTTTTAAGCTCCCCAGAATCGGGTGTTTTTACATCAAGTATCACAGAAACACGTTTATCTACTGGACTAATATCAATCGCACCACCTGTTTCTAGCGAAACGCTATAGCCTGCATCGCATAAGTCTTTTAGCAACACATGGCAATCTTTTTGCGCTAGCGGCTCGCCACCCGTCACTGTGACGTATTTTGTGCCAAATTCAGCAACCTTAGCCAAAATATCAGCAATCTCAATATTACTGCCGCCACTAAATGCATAAGCGGTATCGCAATACACACAACGCATTGGGCAGCCAGTTAGGCGCACAAATACTGTGGGTAATCCTACGCGTGAGGATTCACCCTGTATAGAGTAAAAAATTTCGTGTACTTTGAGCTTCATTACTTTAGTTTCATTAAATACTTAATATGCCAGAGATACTGATTGACTTAAAAAAAATAGCGCCAACTTGAATTGGCGCCATTGTAACTTAAATATAGATTTACTTAAATTGAGCTAAGTGAATGTTTTAGCAAAAGAACTTATTTAAATAGTCGTTCATTAAATACAAGTTACTTAATTGCCTCTAATGCTTTCAAGCGTTTCTGTGCAGTAGGCGTTACTTCGCTATTCGGAAACTGAGCAATTAAGTCGCGCAAAGTTTTTTTCGCACCTGGCACTAAGCCTAGCTGAATCTGGCTATTCGCCATGTTCAACATCGCATCTGGCACTTTTGGGCTTTCGGGGTGCAAATCTATTACTTTTTGTTGTGTGGCAATGGATGATTTATAGTTTTTTAATGCAAATTGTGAATAGCCTAAACCGTAAGTTGCCTCTGCCGCCAGAGTACTGTTTGGATAATCCTTTAAGAATTTATCATAAGCATTAAATGCATCTTTATGTTTAGACTCTTTGGATAGACCATTGGCCAACTCTAACAATTGATACTCTTGCGTATTTTTAGCTGGAGCTGCTACAACCGCAGTTGGCTGTGGTGCTGAGGCATCGCTTGAACCAGCTGCCACAGAAGGCGTAGCGCCGCTTTCTAGCTTACGCAAACGTGCATCTGTATCGCCATACAAGTCTTTTTGTCGTTGCTGAGTCGCATCAACATTATGATTCGCCACTTCCAATTCACCTTTAAGCCTTGCTACCTCTTGCTTTAAAGATTCAATCTGATTCTGCATCTCCATCAAGCCACCACCCTTGGTGATGGCTTCAATAGCCTGCAAACGCTGCTCAAAGTTCTTTTTAACGTTCGCTAACTCAGTCTGATTCGCCTGATCCTGGCTATTCATTGTCGCTTCTACTTCTATAATCTTTTTGCGCGCCTCTTTGTCGTCAAACAAAGCTGCATGGCCACTTATTGCAAATAGCTGCGCAGACAATAACACACTAGCCAGTATCAGTTTTTTCATCATACTTTTTTAAGTCCTAAATAATCAGCTCTTAGTAAACAATCCTACAATTACTCGTTTTCGTAGACTACATCTACACGGCGATTTTGTTTTGAACATGCTTCGTCCGCACAACCTTCCGTGGCTTTTTCTTCACCAAAACTTACAGTTTCAATTTGTGTATCTTTTACGCCTAGTAAGTTAAGTGAATTTTTCACAGCGACCGAACGGCGTTGACCTAATGACAAGTTGTACTCGCGAGTACCGCGTTCATCGGTATTGCCTTGTAAAATTACTTTTGCAGAC
>JAYTRW010000097.1:0-1944 GCA_043745985.1 Methylotenera sp. | reverse complement strand
ACTCACGTTACTCACATCAGATTATTGTGCATCTAAATGAGGGTGCGGATGGTTCGTTATCCTGGGTGAAAGAACAAGGGTTGGACTTTACTTATTCTGTAGAAAACATTGGCATTTGTTATGCCATGAATTTAGCACGCACCTTAGCCACAAGCGATTTGTTGGTCTATTTTAATGACGATATGTACGCTTGCCCAGATTGGGATTTTTGGCTATATGAAGAGATAAAAAAGCAGACTTCACCTTACTTTTTCTTATCCAGCACAATGATAGAGCCTCGAGCATCAGGTAATAAATGTGCAATTGCACCATTCGATTTTGGTAGCAACCCTGAAAATTTTAACGAAAATTCGCTACTAGAAAACTTTTCCTCTCCTACAAAAGCAGATTGGAATGGCGCCACATGGCCTCCTAGCGTACTTCCAACCATGCTATGGGATTTAGTGGGTGGTTACAGCACAGATTTTTCTCCTGGTATGTATTCTGACCCTGACTTTTCAATGAAACTTTGGGAGTTCGGTGTGCGAGATTTTAAGGGCGTAGGCAAAAGTCGTGTTTACCATTTCATGTCAAAATCTACTGGAAAACTTACTTTTAAGAAAAATGGCAGTCATTTGTTTTTGCGCAAATGGGGTATAAGTTCTAATGTTTTCACCAAGTATTATTTGCGCAGAGGCGAAGACTGGAATGGCCCTCTCAACATTCCTACAGATACGTTTAAATTTAAATTTAAATTTAAATTATGGTTAAGTAAAGTGAAGCGGAAATTCATTTAAAGCATGTTTAACGATAAATCTCTTCCAAAAAAAGTATTGCTCATCGCTACGCAACAAATTGGTGACGTGTTGCTATGTACGCCTTTACTTAAATCAATGCGAGTGGCTTGGCCTGATGCCGTTATTGACGTACTGGTCTACCGTAATACCAGCGGCATATTAAAGGGTAACTCTGACTGCAATAACGTAATAGAAAGCGATAACCACCCTACTTTCAGCGCTTATCTTAAATTGTTGAAAACAATATTTAGAAAATATGACCTCGCAGTCACTACACAAGGCAATGATAGAGCACATCAATATGCTTTTTTAGCAGGAAAAAAACGTGTTGGCTTAATTCCGAACCTGAAAAAGAAACACTGGTGGAAGAAGTTATCTTGTATGCGTTGGAGCTTATTGGACGAAGATAACACGCATACCGTAGTTCAAAACTTATTGCTAGCCGATCTTATGGGCATTGAAAGACAATATGCATTAACACCTCCCAAACTTGGCTCAACAGATTCGATTACTCGCCTAAATCAATTATTAAACTTTAATTTAACTGAAACAACTTATACCATCATCCACCCGTTACCAATGTGGCAGTATAAGCGCTGGACAGACAGCGGATGGATTGCCTTAATACAACATCTAATAAATTTAGGTCAGCGCGTCATTATTACTGGCGGCCCGGCAATTGCTGAGCAAAATTATGCTCAGCACCTTACTGAACATTTTGTAGAGAGCACCACTGGTTTTGTAACGAGCTTAGCTGGAAAAACTAGTTTCGCCGAAATGAGTGCACTTTTAAATCATGCCGTTGCATATGTCGGCCCAGATACCGCCACGACACATCTCTCAGCAGCTTGCGGCACGCCCACATTAGCGATTTTTGGACCTACCAACCCAGTAAAATGGGCGCCGTGGCCAATGGGCTACCATGAAAACAAAAGCCCTTGGCAGAGATACTCTTCAGCATATCAAATGGTGAGTAACGTGTTGCTTCTTCAAGGCCGTGGCGAATGCTTACCCTGCCACAAAGCTGGTTGCGACGACCACAACAATAGTCATAGCCAATGTTTAGATACACTAGATGCGAACCGAGTGATTCAAGCATTTAGGCGACTAATTAAGATTGATATTGAGGTAGTATCTGTTGAATAGCAGTCAGCACTTGCTGCACACT
>JAYTRW010000096.1:0-18285 GCA_043745985.1 Methylotenera sp. | reverse complement strand
ACAGCAAAACTAGAGGAGTCAGCATGAGTTTAGATATATTAAAAGGTATGGGCGTAAACATCCCTTATAAAGCAAAGTACGACAATTACATTGGTGGCAAATGGGTTGCGCCTGTAAAAGGTCAATATTTTGATGTAATTTCACCCATTACTGGCAAAAGTTATACACAAGCAGCACGCTCTAGCGCTGAAGATGTAGAGCTAGCTTTAGATGCGGCACACGCAGCAGCAGATGCATGGGCTACAAAATCGACGACTGAACGTTCAAACATTTTGCTAAAAATTGCTGACCGCATTGAAGCCAACCTCGAATTGATTGCCACTGCTGACACCATTGATAATGGCAAACCAATTCGCGAAACAATGAATGCTGACATTCCATTAACCGTTGATCACTTCCGCTATTTTGCGGGTGCAATACGCGCTCAAGAAGGTGGCATTAGTGAAGTTGATAATGATACAGTTGCCTATCACTTTCATGAGCCATTAGGCGTTGTAGGTCAAATCATTCCTTGGAACTTTCCGATTTTGATGGCGGCCTGGAAACTAGCTCCAGCTTTAGCTGCAGGTAACTGTATTGTATTAAAACCAGCAGAATTTACGCCTATCAGTATTTTAATCTTGATGGAAGTCATTGGTGATTTATTACCGCCAGGCACCGTAAACATCGTGAATGGTTACGGTCGTGAAGTTGGTGCTCCGCTAGCTAATAGCAAACGTATTGCCAAAATTGGCTTTACTGGCTCTACCGCTACAGGCCGTACAATTGCTACCGCTGCAGCTAGTAACTTAATTCCTGCAACACTAGAGTTAGGCGGTAAATCACCCAATATCTTCTTTGCAGATATTATGGATGAAGATGATGCATTCTTTGATAAAGCCATTGAAGGTCTAGTATTGTTTGCCTTTAATCAAGGTGAAGTTTGTACATGCCCATCACGCGCAATTATTCAAGAATCAATTTACGATAAATTTATTGCACGCGTGTTAGAACGCGTAAAAGCCATTAAACAAGGCAGCCCGCTAGATTCAAGCACTATGCTTGGCGCACAAGCATCAGAAGACCAAATGAACAAAATCATGAATTACATTGATATTGGTAAACAAGAAGGTGCTGAAGTATTAATTGGTGGTAACCGCAACGTGTTAACAGGTGATTTAGCTGGGGGCTATTACATTGAGCCGACTTTGCTTAAAGGCCATAACAAAATGCGCGTATTCCAAGAAGAAATTTTTGGCCCAGTACTCGCTGTTACAACCTTTAAAGATGAAGCTGAAGCTTTGGCGATTGCCAACGATACAATATTCGGCCTTGGTGCTGGCGTTTGGACTCGCAATGGCACAACGGCCTACAGAATGGGACGCGGTATTAAAGCTGGTCGTGTTTGGACAAATTGCTACCACGCGTATCCAGCGCATGCTGCATTTGGTGGTTACAAAGAGTCTGGTATTGGCCGTGAAAACCACAAAATGATGTTAGACCATTACCAACAAACTAAATGTTTGTTAGTAAGCTATAACCCTAATAAATTAGGCTTCTTCTAGTTTAGTCGCTTGCAACTTTAGTACAATAAAGGGCGAGTTTACTCGCCCTTTATTATTTGCTAATTTAGAAAATGGTAAATTAAGTTTTGGAGCTTAGAAAAATGAATACAGAAACTGTAGCACGCCCAGCAACAGTCAATGAAGCCGAAAAAAATAGTCGCGTTTCAGCCACACCAAGCGCATTAGCGCTCATTCATAGACTCACTAGCGAATTTGGCCCAATCGCATTTTTACAATCAGGCGGATGCTGCGAAGGTAGCGGTCCAATCTGTATGCCAATTAATGAGTTTAATCCAAGTGCATCAGATGTTATTTTGGGCGAGTGGCAAGATGCAACATTTTATATGGGCAATAGTCACTTTACCTTTGCCGAAAATATGCATACGATTTTGGATGCGACTCCAAATTCTAGCGGATCATTTTCATTAGATTGCGGTACGGGTTTCGCCTTTATTACCAGTGGGCGATTGTATTCAGATGAAGAGTTAGCAAAGTTGCCACCAGTAAAAAGAGTTGGGCTCTGATAAGTTAAATAGCAAACTTAGAAAATTAAAAGTCGAAGAATAAAGCTCACTTCTTATTCAATAGCTCTAATTTTAAATCCATATCAACTTCTTGGAGTAGTGATAATTTCGTCACCCCGAACTCTCACTTCGCGTGGCCATCCAGCAAAACAGCTCACACTATCGTAAACAATTAAGTATTGAATGCTTGTTAAGATTTTTAGTGATCAAATTTAGTGAGTTGGATTGATTAAAATCCCAAGCTATCCAATAAATCATCCACTTGCTCTTGGCTTGCCGCAACGTCTACAGCGGTCGGGTCAATCTGCGGACCATTCATTAATGTGGCGTTGTCATCGACTTCTTTTTTAGCCGTTGCTGGCGAGAAATCTATCAGCACTTGTACTAATTGCTTTTCTAAATCTTGAGCCAAACCCGTAATTTTCTTGATGACCTGACCTGTCAAATCCTGAAAATCCTGCGCCATCATAATATCCATCAACAGCGCTTTGGTTTCAGTGGTATTTTTAGCTGTCAACGTTAGAAATTCCAAAGTTTCATCAGCGATTTGGTTGTATTCGCTTTTTAATGAAGGTTTTTCTAACACTTCTTTCCAGTTTTTCTCTAAGGTCGCGGCCCCATTGGCTAACTCAGTTTGCAGTGGGGTGGCTAAATCAGTGGCATTCAGAACACGCTCTGCAGCTTGCTCTGTCATGCGCGATACATAAGCTAAGCGGTCACGCGCATCTGGAATGTCTTGTGCGACTTGTTCAAGAATTTTATCTAAACCCAAACCTCTTAAACTATCATGCAGTAGCCTAGTCACATGTCCAATGCGACTCAGCATCTCGTCACCTTGGTTAGCTACTGATATGGGTTCAACATGTGTTGCTTGCTGCTGTAAAGACTCGCTATTCATCACTAAGTCCCTGCTTTTTCAAGCTTCTCAAATATTTTAGATAACTTCTCATCCAAGGTTGCTGCTGTAAATGGTTTAACTACATATCCATTGGCACCTGCTTGAGCAGCTGCAATAATGTTTTCTTTTTTTGCTTCAGCGGTCACCATTAGCACTGGCAAATGCTTCAGTTCAGGGTCCGCTCGAATGTTTTGCAGCATGGTCAAGCCATCCATATTCGGCATATTCCAATCCGATACCACAAACTCGAATCCACCACCCTTAAGCTTGCTAAGACCAACTGCGCCGTCTTCAGCTTCATCTACATTGGTGTAACCAAGCTCTTTTAATAAATTTCTGACGATCCTGCGCATGGTTGAAAAATCATCCACGACAAGAAATTTTGTATTTAGGTTGGGCATGCATTACTCCATTAAAAAATAGTCGTTCATAGAATTCGAAATTAGCCTCAAATACATTAAATGACTTATTCTGATTCTTACTTTATTCATTATTACTTACTTTAACTTAAGTTTTATTCAAGATTAGCTGCACAAAAGCGACGCTTTTCCTAATTACATATTTTCATCATTACACTTATTCGCATTACACACGTAAAGCGCGTGAACTATTAGCCATGAGGTAATTCAATACTAACTTAGGTAAATCATTCAAATGCGCCACTTCATCTACGCCACCATGTGCAACAGCCTCTTTAGGCATGCCGTAGACCACGCAGCTTTCTTCATTTTGAGAAAAGTTGTAAGCACCAGCCTCTCTCATTTTAGCCATACCAACCGCACCATCTTTTCCCATGCCGGTTAAAATCACACCAATCACGTTCTTACCTGCATATTCTGCAGCGGATGCAAATAACACATCGACTGATGGCTTGTGTCGATTGACTGGTGCCTCATCACTCAGTTGAGTGACATAATTCGCGCCACTTCTAGCCAATACCAGGTGTTTATCACCAGGTGCAATATAAGCATGACCAGGCAAGATACGCTCGCCTCCTGCAGCCTCTTTAACAGAAATCTGGCATAGCGAATCTAAGCGATTTGCAAATGATTTGGTGAAGCCCGCGGGCATATGCTGTGTAATTAAAATACCAGGACAGTCTGAGGGCATTTGCAGCAGAAATGACTTAATTGCTTCGGTTCCGCCTGTAGAGGCGCCTATGATTAATAACTTCTCGCTACTGATTAACGGATTACGTAATGGCGCTGGCGCGGCACCGCTACTTTGAGTCGTGGCATGTCGTTGTAATGCCGCGACTCTTGCTTGAGAAGCGGCGCGAATTTTGTCGGCAATAATATCAGTATATTCGCGCATGCCTTCTGAAATAGACATTTTGGGCTTAGTCACAAAATCTATTGCGCCAAGCTCAAGTGCTCGCATAGTAATTTCTGAACCACGTTCAGTTAATGTAGATACCATGACGACTGGCATTGGGCGCAAACGCATCAACTTCTCTAAAAAATCTAAGCCATCCATCTTTGGCATTTCCACATCCAAAGTCAGTACATCTGGGTTCAACTGTTTAATCATTTCACGCGCTATAATTGGATCAGGCGCAGCACCAACGACCTCCATATCACATTGACTATTGATAATCTCGGTTAATAAACTGCGAATTAATGCGGAGTCATCAATCACCAGCACTCGAATTTTCATGTTATTTTCTTTTCTTGATTTTAGAAATTCTTCTTATATAAATGAATCATTAAAACAAATCAATTTCACCACCTACATCAGCTACTTTAAGCTTGCTTGCATAAGCCTCTTCACGTTGAACTAATGTATCGTTGTGCATATTTTTAAGCTTTTTGACTAACACTCGGCCAGTTTTTGGAAAGTAATATACTTTTCTGGGGTAAATATCTAGCAAGTCCTCGCTAGTCACTCGAATACGTTCTTCTTTTAAAAATTTACGCACGAAGACTGCATTGCGGTCACCAACGTTCATTGTGGTAAAGCTTTTTAGTACATTACCACCACCAAAAATCTTCGCTTCTAAGTTTTCTCGGCGGGCGCCATTACGCAACAATTGATTGATTAACACTTCCATGGCGTACGTGCCATATCGCATAGATTCTGATACTGGGCTATCTTTATCAGCTGCGGCACTATCTGGCAGCATAAAATGATTCATGCCACCAATACCAGTAACGCTGTCGCGTATGCAGGCTGACACACAAGATCCTAATACTGTGACAATGACCATGTCTTGGTCGGTATAGTAGTATTCACCAGGAGATATTTTTGCTGCGTTACAGTCAAATGTACGGTCGAAATAGAGTGTGGTAGAAATTTCTTCTTGTAGCATACTCATACAATTCTTTCTTTTACCTGATTTGAAGTACGTTTAATCGTTTTGCCATCGCTTAATTCATACACGGTTTTTCCACGTAGATGAAAATCGTTGGACACGTACAGAAAGTTCTCAGAATGCCCTGCGAACAAGATCGCATGCTGCTTCATTAGCTGTACAAAATGACTCAAAATTTTGGTTTGAGTCGGTTTATCAAAGTAAATCATCACATTTCTGCAAAAAATAGCATCAAATGGTTCACCTAAACTCCATTGATCATCAAGCAAATTCAACTGCTCGAAAGTAATCAAGCTACGCAGCTCATTCCTTACGCGGACTGAACCTTCATGCGCGCCCGTGCCTTTTTGGAAAAACTGTTTACGACGCCCATCCGACAGTTTGCTTACGCGCTCATATGGGTAAACACCACGTGAAGCGGTGGCAAGCACATTGGTATCAATATCCGTTGCAATAATTTCTACTGGTGGTTTCATCGTACCGAAAGCCTCGCATGCGGTCATGGCAATCGTATAGGGTTCTTCACCTGTTGAAGCGGCAGAGCACCAAATGCGAATAGGTTTCTTGAGACTAACTAAGTGTTCGGCAAGAATGGGGAAGTGATGTTCTTCACGAAAAAATGAAGTGAGGTTTGTTGTAAGTGCATTGGTGAAAGCTTCCCACTCTTCTGGGCTGTTTTCATTTTCAAGGTTATCAAGATACGTTTTAAATGAGTCAAAGCCAACTGTGCGTAATCTACGACCAATACGACTATACACCATGTCTGACTTAGCTTCTGAAAGTGAGATAC
The DNA here is from genome assembly GCA_043745985.1 of Methylotenera sp. Classification (GTDB taxonomy): domain Bacteria; phylum Pseudomonadota; class Gammaproteobacteria; order Burkholderiales; family Methylophilaceae; genus Methylotenera. The sequence continues at coordinate 12,218 of JAYTRW010000096.1, read as the reverse complement.
CAGCATGCTGATAGATAAGTTTACGAACTCGGCTAAAGTCAGTATGAGTGAAGTCAAATTCGCGATCATTCTGCACCTCTTTAGTCGATTTCTCTTTTAGCATCACGAACTTTCGTTAAATTTAGAACAAACCTAACCCCTGCATGGCAAGCAAGACTGTCACTTGCCATACATTGAACAGACTTTATCAAGTGCGAACTTACATCTATTTTATGTAGATGACTTACGACCACGCATCTCGTTTAGTGCAACGTCTGCGATATCAACTTCCGGTTCTTTTGCAATATTTGGATTGCGACCTTTCATTTGATCAATTGCCAGTGTGCTTAAAGCATCAGCTGCGCGTCTATTACGCTCCTCTTTACTTTTTGCTGCAAATGGATGCGCTGAGTCTTTATATATTTTTAATATTTCAGCAGCTTTAGGTTCACGATTTATGGCATTTTTAATCGCCATTTTAGTCGCTTCATAATTCCAATCTTGAATACGATCATCCATGTCTGCAGTTTGGTCAATAAACACACCAATACAGATAAACACGTCATCAGCTTCTTCTATTGGAATCGTGCCGTCTGCTACACAATCCATTACCGCCATTGAAATACCACGCTGTGCTGGGCCAAACATTTGGATAGACTGTCTAGTGTGTTTTAAGGTGACTTTGTTAAACATAACAGTGTTTGGTTTCACCATCAGGTTAGGCGCAACAATAGCTAGCAAACCATTTACGCCCTCTTTTTGGTCGGTTAATGTGCGACAAAAAGCATCTTCTGCTGGGCTGCCACGAGGGCCAATAATCAAATCAATATGTGCTACATTTTTAAGATCTAAACCACCACCATCTGGGCGATCTTCAATCACTAACGCTTCACCAACTAAAACACGGTCAATTACAGCCATTTTTATTCTCCTGAATATAAAATTATTACTGCTCAAATTCGGCATTGCAAAAAGGCGTTGCCATTTATTTTTATCAATTGAGCTAACATTACAATATTGCAGTACGCCCAAATTTCATCATATATAGTTAAGCAAATGAATTGAGTTGCTTACATATTTCATTATGAAGATTGTTAATGAATCGCATCTTTGGAATAAACAGGTAAAAACCATTTAAATCTATGACCTCTAACTACATTTATACGAAAGCTTAAACAAGTTCAATTAAAACTAAATAATGAAGAATCTAACAATACTCCGCATGAGTAAACAATTACACAAATAAAAAGAGCCTGATAAAAATCAGGCTCTTTTAGTAAGTTTGTTTGTTTGTAAAATTAGCTATCAAGAAACGGGGCAGTTTCATGGTTAAAGTGCAAAAAATAATGACATAAAAAAGGGGCAGATTATGCCCCTTTCACTTATTGCCTATTTTTTAAATTGGCTGCAATGCGTAACCTTAATGCATTCAGCTTAATAAAGCCGCCTGCATCTTTTTGGTCGTACGCACCTTTGTCATCTTCAAAGGTAGCAATTGTAGAATCGAACAATGAGTTAGTTTTGCTATCACGCCCAACAACAATTACATTGCCTTTGTAAAGTTTAACACGCACCCAACCGTTCACGGTGCTTTGTGTATGGTCAATCAGGGTTTGCAGCGTAACACGCTCTGGACTCCACCAGTAGCCGTTATAAATCATGCTGGCATAGCGCGGCATTAAATCATCTTTTAAGTGCGCCACTTCACGGTCTAAGGTAATGCTTTCAATCGCACGATGTGCTTTCAGCATAATGGTGCCACCTGGCGTTTCGTAACAACCACGTGACTTCATCCCCACATAACGATTTTCTACTAAATCTAAACGGCCAATACCATGTTTGCCGCCAATGGTATTTAGATGCGCCAAAAGCTCATGCGCCTTCATTACTTGACCATTCAAACTGACAGGGTCGCCATTCACATATTCAATGTCTAGATACTCAGCTGCATCTGGCGCTTTTTCTGGGCTAACACTCCAGCGCCACATAGATTCCTCAGCTTCTGCCGCTGGATTTTCTAAATGACGACCTTCGTATGAAATATGTAGCAAGTTAGCATCCATAGAATATGGACTGCCGCCTTGTTTATGCTTCATGTCGACAGGAATGCCATGTTTTTCGGCATACGCCATCAGCTTTTCACGGCTAAGTAAATCCCACTCGCGCCAAGGAGCGATAATTTGAATATTTGGGTTAAGCGCATAAGCACCTAGCTCAAAACGTACTTGGTCATTGCCTTTACCTGTTGCGCCATGTGAGATAGCATCGGCTTTGGTTTCACGAGCAATTTCAATTAATCGTTTTGCAATTAAAGGACGTGCAATTGACGTACCTAATAGATATTCGCCTTCATACACGGTATTAGCGCGGAACATTGGAAACACGAAATCACGCACGAACTCTTCGCGCACATCATCAATATAAATTTCTTTTACGCCCGCTGCCTTTGCTTTTGCACGTGCAGGCTCTAACTCTTCACCTTGACCTAAATCAGCGGTAAATGTAACGACTTCACATTGATACTGATCTTGTAGCCACTTCAAAATCACTGAAGTGTCCAAACCACCAGAGTAAGCCAATACAACTTTGTTTACTTCACTCATTACTTCTAATCCTTAATCCGTAAATAATTCAAATGCTACTAAAAAGCCCACACTCACCATCACTACCATACCAAATATAAAAAACCTATCCGCATAAAGCTCAGCTTTCATTCGCTGATCTTTATGTCTAATCGACCAATATGACAACATCATACTCGCGAGAAAAAACAAGCTATCAATGGCTAACAAATTATCGGCCCAAGACGAAATGCCTTTTTTAGGCGCTAGCTGTATAACAGAAATAACTGTCATACAAACACCAATCATAGTGGCTGATACTGGCAATATATGGCTTGAAAGAATACTTTCCTTTTTATCTATCTACACGCTTACTCGACCTAATAGCAAATATTCCATCAATGCTTTTTGCACATGTAGGCGATTCTCCGCCTCATCCCAAACCACCGACTGCGACCCATCAATCACATCGGCAGCCACTTCTTCACCACGATGCGCTGGTAAACAGTGCATAAATAAGGCATCTTTTGCTGCAACACGCATCATGTCGCCATCGACTTGCCAATCGGCAAAGTCACGTAAACGTTCTTCATTTTCAGCTTCAAAACCCATACTAGTCCACACGTCAGTGGTCACTAGATCTGCGCCTTTTGCAGCCTCCATTGGGTCTGCAAACTCTTCGTAATGATCGTTCCCATACAGGTTAGCGCGTTCAGCCTCAACCTCGTAACCTGGTGGCGTAGAAACGTGTACGTTGAAATCCAGTACTTCAGCAGCCTGTAACCATGTATTACACACATTGTTACTGTCGCCAATCCACGCAACTGTTTTACCTTGAATGGACCCGCGATGTTCAATAAAAGTGAAAATATCGGCCAAAATCTGGCATGGGTGATATTCATTGGTTAAACCGTTAATCACTGGAACGCGAGAATTAGCAGCAAAACGCTCGATAATTTCTTGCTCAAAAGTACGAATCATCACGATATCACTCATGCGCGAAATCACTTGGGCAGCATCTTCCACTGGCTCGCCGCGACCTAATTGCGAATCACGGGTGTTGAGATAAATCGCAGAACCGCCTAGTTGATGCATACCAGCTTCAAAAGATAGGCGCGTACGTGTGCTGGCTTTCTCAAAAATCATCACTAATGTACGGTCTTGTAAAGGCCAATATTGCTGATAAGTTTTGAATTGCTTTTTGATCACATGAGCGCGTTCGAAAACATACTCGAGCTCATTACGATTTAAATCATTGAATTGTAAAAAATGTTTTATTGCCATAATGGTTTACCACAGTGGTTTTGCTTTAAATTCTATTGTACTGCTAACTGTTTAAAAAGGCCTTAATGATGGTAGATAACCTTTTCACCAACTCATTCGCCTCAGATTCGTTCATAACTAATGGCGGTAACAAACGCACCACTTTATCAGCCGTTACGTTGATGAGCATTTTTTCTGCAAGTGCCATTTTCACCAAATCGCCACATGGTCTGTCTAGCTCGATGCCAATCATCATGCCAGCATTACGCACAACAACTACACCTTTAGTCTCGCTAAATTCCGCATTAAAACCTTCACGAATCAGATTGCCGATTTTTTCTGCATTCTCACGCAAACCCTCTTCTTCGATAATATTCAAAGTAGCTAGGCCTGCTGCAGTTGCTAATGGGTTGCCTCCAAAAGTTGAACCATGCTTACCATAAGTGAACACTTCTGCCGCTTTACCACTAGCGACACAAGCGCCAATCGGAACACCTGAACCTAGACCTTTTGCAAGGCTCATCACATCTGGCTTGATAGTAGTATGCTGGAACGCAAACCAAGTGCCAGTGCGAGCAATACCTGTTTGCACTTCATCTAACATCAATAGCCAACCATGTGCATCACAAATTGCACGTAACTCTTCTAAATAGCCGCTCGCATCTTTAGGAATATTAATGCCGCCTTCGCCTTGCACTGGCTCAACTAATACCGCAACAACATTAGAGTTGCGAGAAGCTACTTGTTTAACTGCTTCAATATCATCATATGGCACACGAACGAATCCGCTCACTAGCGGCTCAAAACCTGCTTGCACTTTGCGATTTCCCGTCGCAGAAAGCGTGGCCATCGTACGTCCATGGAATGACTTATCCATCACGATAATTTCAGGATTAACAATTCCTTTGTTATGTCCATAAAGTCTGGCTATCTTAATGCTGGCTTCATTCGCTTCACAACCAGAGTTGCAGAAAAACACTTTATCCATGCCTGAAATTTCACACAGCTTGTCAGCCAAGGCTTCTTGCTCGGCAATGTTATAAATATTCGACACATGAATGAGCTTGGCCGCTTGCTCACTAATCGCCTTCACCAATTTAGGATGCGCATGGCCCAAGCCATTGACTGCAACCCCAGCAAGCGCGTCCAAATACTTATCGCCTTTATCATCGTACAACCAAACGCCATCGCCTTTAACAAAGGTGACTGGCTGACGTGAATAAGTATTCATTAAATGATCTGACATATCGCTTATTAAACCTGACTTAACATTTCAAAAAGAAAACGGCGGCAAATGCCACCGTTGCAAACTGAGTCTAATGGATTTTCATGTGGCACAAATATTACACAAACCGCATTGATAGAATCCAAGAATTCTAATTATTTACTATCTAACTTTTTAATTTAACATTATATGTGAGATTATCTGAAAACCCTTTAATTGGCAAGTCTAGCTAGCTTCAACATATCCATATAACGCCACTTCACATGAAAATAAAGCATAAAAAAATAAAAGCCAAATCTGAACCCGATTCTGACCCCAAGTCAGACTCCATGTCCAAATCAAAGTTAAGCCATTTCACCTTACCCAATCTAGGTAGTTTATGGATGTTAGTCGCTGCGTTGGGCTTTGCCATCATGGGTGCTTTGGTGAAAGTCGGCGCACAAAAATTCAGTAGTAGTGAGTTGGTATTTTACCGCTCTATATTCGGTTTAATCGTCATTTGGTTATATATTGCAGCCAACAAACTACCCTTAGCCACACCTGTCATGTTTAAGCAAATGTCGCGTGCTATAGTTGGTTTTGTTTCACTTGTACTATTTTTCTATGCGATTGCACATTTGCCTCTCGCTACAGCCATTACACTCAACTATACATCGCCTTTATTTTTGGCCATATTTACACCCCTTTTATTACATGAGAAACCAAAAAAGTCTTTATTTATTGGGCTCATCATTGGCTTTATCGGCGTTAGTCTGCTACTTAAGCCTAATTTCAACAGTGCAGATTGGTTAGCAGGCAGCATAGGCTTGCTTTCTGGTATAGGCGCGGCATTCGCGTACATACATGTCAAACAACTAGGTAAAGCGAATGAACCAGATTGGCGGACCGTATTCTATTTCACACTTATTTCAACGATAGGCGCTGGTTTGTGGATGTTTTTTGATCGCTTTCATACGATTGAATGGCAAGATTTACCCGTTCTACTTGGTTTAGGTTTTTCTGCAACGATTGCACAACTAGCCATGACACGTGCTTACCGAACTGGTAATACGCTCGTTGTGGCAAGCTTGGCTTATGTTACGGTGGTGTTAGCGAGTTTCTTTGGCGTGCTATGGTGGAATGAGCATTTAAGCTTAGATGCTTGGATCGCAATCGCACTGATTATACTCAGCGGCGTGATTAGCTTGCGCACCACTCAAACACCTCATCAAACTGCTTTAAATCAAGCAGAGAAAACAGCGTAACAAACAATTAAAACAATCAGTTAGCCATTTATTTTACTGGACAACCTCATTATTCGGCAGTAATCTAACCCTCCCACGTTAATAACGCATGCGTCTTATGGCACATCAAAGCATGATTAGATGGTTGGCATTAGCTAGATGGCTAACATTAGCATTGTTAGCTTCAACGCTTTGCGGCTGTTTGGGCGGCACGATTGCACAGCAACTTGTGCAATCTATGTTGTTGCATGGTGCTGACAAGGCAACCGCAGCGGCGCTTGATGCCAATGAAGAAAAGCAAAAGCTAGCCACTCAAAAAATGTCGCTCAAAGACACAACGCCAGATAAGTACGACATTGCATTTATCAATGCAAGTTTCCAAGAAGTTAAACCTCAAATTGAGCCTTTACCTCAAACATCCTTGGACGAAGAAAAGCCAGTTCAATTAATGCAAGAAGCTAAATTAGTGCAGGTTGAGGTATGGAGCTTGCTGATAGGCGATGAAAAGCAACATGTCTTTGAAGCGGCGAAGAAGCAAGGTTCAACCGAACTACCTCCAGAAAGTGAATGGCAACAAAGCCAAATTGCTATTGGTGCAACTAGTAGCACTAAGCTGAGCAAACAAGAAGTGATTACGTTTTTGATTCCAGCAGAAATAGGTAAGTTACACAGCGGCTCTAAGGCGCTGGTTGAGCTATCAACGATAGGGCAATTAAGTGTGGCGCGTTACGCAGTGAATTAGGCCAAACAGCCCCTAAAGAATTACTAAAGAATTAGGCTGCGGATTTAAGCTATTTTATTCTAAGCATCGAGCAAACCACTGCGCATGGCAATCAGCGCAATTTCTGCCGAATTATTTGCATTAAGCTTTTGTTTGATATTATAAAGATGCGTGCCCACAGTCCGTGGACTTAAAAATAAAGTTTCAGCAATTTCATTAGTGGTTTTACCTTTTGCCAATGCCATAAACACTTCAAACTCACGTGGCGACAGGACATCAACAGGATTTTGATCGCCCGATAATTGTTGTATCGCCATTTGTTGCGCGACACTTGCCTCTAAATACTTTTTACCAGTCGCAACCACGCGAATGGCTTTAATCATCTCTTCAGCTGCACTGCGCTTAGTTAGATAGCCCATCGCACCAGCATTTAATACGCGTTTAGGATGCACAGAGTCTTCATGCGCTGACAACACCAAAATCTTGGCAGAGCTATCTTTAGCCAAAATCCGCTCAATCGCTTCTAAGCCACCTATACCAGGCATCGTAATATCCATCACCACTACATGTGGCTTAAATTCCACAAAACGCTGTATAGCTTGCTCGCCGCTTTCAGCTTCGGCAATGACTTTAATATCAGAGTCTGACTCTAGCAGCATCTTAAACCCCATGCGCACTACTGCGTGATCATCGACTAACATTACATTGATTAAGCTCATATTTTATCCATTATCTATATTTCTAATACTTAGTTTTAAATGCCTAAGTCTGTGCCGACAACACTTGCGGTATATTGATGTAGAGGGTTGTTCCTTGATTCGGTTCAGAAGTAATACTAAAACTACCGTGAAAACCCTGTACCCTCTCGCGCATGCCTAGCAAACCAAAGTGTTGGGTTTGGTCAACCATTTCTATATTCATGCCAACACCATTATCTTTAATTGTAAGTGCAATGTTAGCCGCCTCCGTATTACTTGCATCGGCCAACACCGCCAACTTAATATCAATGATGCTGGCCTGCGCATGTTTAAGTGCATTATTAATAGCCTCTTGCACGATGCGATAAATATTGATATTCAGCGTTTCACCGAGCTTATCAAGATTACCTTCCAAACTTAAGTTAATCTTCATTTCTGGATGAAGATTTTGCCAATAATGCACCGCATCTTTTAGCGTTTCAGAAAGCCCGAGGTTATCCAGCGCGCCCGGGCGCAGTTTACGAACGATGTTGTGCATGCCATCGTAAATCTGGTTTGCAGCAGACACGATTACTTGCGCACTACTTGAAATATCAGGCGATTTTTCTTTGGTTTTATTGGTAATGGCAACCGCAAAAGTCTTAATTGCCGTCACATATTGCCCTAGTTCATCATGCAACTCTCTGGCTAAACTACGGCGTTCATCTTCGATATGAGTTTGAATTAGCTGAGTTAATTGGCGATTTTCCTCTAACTGACGTTCGGCAGCGAGAGATTCTGCCATTCGATTTAGGCTATGCCCTATGCGATCAAATTCAGGTAAGGTGAAAGTGGGTAATCGTGTGCTTAAGTCGCCCTTTTCCATGCGATTAATTGAGGCCAAAATACGGTTTACCGGTCTAAGAGAATAGCTTAACAGTGCATAAACCATCACATTGAGCAGTACGAAAAAAATCAAACCAACCCACATGAGCTGACTAAAACCCGCCCAAGCTTCACGAATAGAACCCGCCGCGCTTGATGAAACAACTAAAGTACCATAGCGAATTTTGCGTTCTACAGTCTCAGTTTTGGGCGCTACCAATTTAACAAACCATTCGGGCGGGTGAACGTTACTTTTAAAAGTAGATTCTGGCGATTCGTAAAGCACATTGCCTCGAATATCGTAAAGTATAATATGGCTACTGCGCACATAACCTAACGACTGCAAAAAGCTCTGCAACACTTTATGCGTTGGCCCGTACTCAGGATTAAGCGCCGAACTTATAATGACCGTATCAAGCAACTGCACCGTAACGCGGCTTGCAGCCTCGACCCGCTCTCGAATAGAAACTCGAGTGTCATTAACTAAAATTGTACCCACCACCAAAATAAAGGCGAGGGATAGTAGCGTAATCAATAAATTTAGGCGGAATTTTAAGCTCATCAATAGTAATCAATTAGAGTTTAGTGAGTAGTGTTGTCATGGCAAGTTAACATGTGTAGAGTTTAACAACTTTAATTCAATCACCATATAGTGTTAATCACTAAACTATTGATACAAACCACTGACACAAATTATATATGAAAACCGAATTCATCATAGAAGCAGCGCTAGCGATTCAACAAACCATTTTAGCCAATGAAAGTACGTTAGAATCGCTGGATCGTGAAATTGGTGATGGTGACCACTATATCAATATGAAACGTGGCGCAACCACCGTTGCTGAAATGCAAGCAGACTTAACAGCGCTAAAACCTGATGAAGCCTTACATAAAATTGGCATGAAGCTACTCAGCACTATCGGTGGTGCTTCTGGGCCATTACTGGCTAGTTTTTTCATGAGCATGGCTAAAGTACTCAAAGAAAATGGCGATGAATCAAACTTGAAAATAGCCGCAGCCTTTGCTGGCGGCGTTCAAGCCATTATTCAGCGCGGCAAAGCCAGTATTGGTGAAAAAACCATGCTAGATGTGCTGATTCCAGTTTCAAATCAATTTGTACTGTTAGCCACACAAAACTGTGACATTAAGTTGATATGCGCAACTCTCATCCACACCGCCGAACAGGGCATGCTCTCAACTAAAGACCTCATCGCCACCAAAGGCCGCGCCGCTGGCTTAGGCGAACGTGCGATTGGGCATATAGACCCTGGTGCCAAAAGTTGCCAATTAATGATAGAAACTGTATGTAATCTCGCTCTAAAATAATGATAAATATGGACGTAAGGGGATAATAAAATGAAGAAATTTATCAACAAAGTCGACAATATCTTAGTTGAAAGCCTATCTGGCTTCGCCAAAGCGCATCACGATTTGGTAGAACTTCACTTTGAACCAAACTTCCTAACACGTGCTAACAAAGCGCAAAATAAAGTAGCCATTATCTCTGGTGGTGGCTCTGGGCACGAACCTTTACATGCAGGCTACATTGGCTACGGCATGCTAGATGCTGCATGCCCAGGTCATGTGTTTACCTCGCCAACCCCAGACCAAATGCTGATGGCAGCAGAAGCCGTGCATGCAGATAAGGGTATTTTATTTATCGTTAAGAATTACGCAGGCGATGTGATGAATTTTGAAATGGCAGCTGAAATTTTGCCTTTTGAACATGCAACCGTGCTCACTAGTGACGATTGCGCGGTGGTGAACAGTACTTACACCACAGGGCGTCGTGGTGTCGCTGGCACCGTGATTGTAGAAAAATGTGTAGGTAGCCTAGCGGAAACTGGTGCTGACTTGCAAACTTGCAAAACACTAGGCGACAAAGTCAACAATCGCACCGCCAGCATCGGCGTGGCGTTCACCAGTTGCACCGTACCAGCGGCTGGATGCCCTACTTTTGATATTAGCGAGACTGAAATTGAAATGGGTGTTGGCATACACGGCGAACCTGGTCGCAGACGCGAAACCATGCGCCCAGCCGATGAAATTATCGGTGATTGCGTTCAAGCTATTTTGATGGACTTTAAAACAAGACAATTGCAGCCTTCTAAAAAGCATGAGGCTTTGCTACTGGTTAACGGTTTTGGCGCAACGTCGCTGATGGAGCTTTACCTCATCTACAACACTGCCTCTAAACTATTCAACCTGCATAACCTTGAAATTTCACGTTCGCTCGTTGGCAATTACACGACTGCTTTAGATATGGCTGGCGCTTCCATCACCTTATGTTTATTGGACGATGAAATCAAACAGCATTGGGACAGCCCTGTACATACAGCCGCATTAAGATGGGGCAAATAGGCGCTGGCAACTAACTTAAAAATCTGCTTCCCAATACTTCTAAGTTAAGCTCTTTTAATATAGCCTCTAGTCGCTCTTGTGCATTCTTGCGCGGCTGACCAGTGTATTTGGCAATAATCAGCTCGTTCTTCATGGAATGCTCCCAACTCACAAGTTCCGTGACTGTTAGTTGATAACCAGCAGCTTCAAGCTGTAAACAACGCAATACATTGGTTATTTGACTGCCAAATTCACGCGTGTGAATTGGGTGGCGCCAGATTTCACTTAGCGGGGTTTTGCTAAAGCTTTCATTTTTGTGCTGACGTAACACTTCGGCAACTTCTGCCTGACAGCATGGCACTAGCACCATGTATTTGGCTTTTTTCTTTAAACCAAACTGAATCGCATCATCCGTGGCGGTGTTGCAGGCATGTAGCGCAGTCACAATATCTACCGTATCTGGCAAAGCACTAGAAGTAATGGATTCTTCCACACTTAAATGCTGAAAATTCATACGCTCAAAATGCAAATCTGCGGCTAGTTGGCGTGATTTGTCAACCAACTCAGCACGTGTTTCTATACCAAATACCTGCCCTGCGGCATGCTGTTTAAGCAATAAATCATACAGAATAAATCCCAGATATGATTTACCTGCCCCGTGGTCTACCATGGTTGGATTAGGATTTTTTGCCAATACTTCATTAAACAATGGCTCAATAAAGTTCACCAAATGGTAAACCTGTTTGAGCTTACGGCGACTATCTTGGTTGAGCTTCCCGTCGCGCGTGAGGATGTGCAGCGCTTTGAGTAACTCGATGGATTGGTTGGGCTTTATTTCAGGTATTTGCATGTGCGTATTTTAAGCCATAAACGCTAAACTAAAGATAAACTCAGATAAAAACTTGATTTGTAATACTAAATGTTAAAATGCAGAACAATTTACAATGTTTATTGCCTCGAAAATTAAAAATGTTTATACAAGACGAGGCGCGAAATTATTTTGGGTGCGCCGCATATGGGTTATATGCAAGCAACCAAAATCATTGAGTAACGAAGTATTGTGACAACATTTTTGATTTTGAGGTATTAAATGGCAATTCAATGGTATCCGGGTCACATGACCCAAGCACGCAAAAAAGCTGAAGAAACAATGGAGTTTATGGACATTGTGATTGAGGTACTAGATGCGCGCGTGCCTGAGGCGAGCCATAACCCTGTGATTAACGAAATGCGTTTATTTCGTCAGCGCCCTAATTTAAAAATACTCAATAAATCTGACTTGGCTGACCCTAAAGCCACAGAAGCTTGGCTGAATTACTTTAATCGCCAACCCAATACTAAAGC